>CAUZKS010000074.1:0-8314 GCA_963580625.1 Dehalococcoidia bacterium
CCGATCAGGAGTGATATCGGGAGGCTTCGTGGTTCGAGTCTCTGCTGAGACGACGAAGAGGCGGACACAACGGTGCGCGCTGAGACGGCCATTTTTGAGGCCTGCATGAATGGATTAGATTCGGAAAGCACCGAGATACCCAGGGACCTGATTCGGTTGAGCTATCCGACATCCGTCCGCGGTTATGGATCGAGCATGGGAGCCGTTATGGCGGTTATCGACGCCCGGGTCGGACAATGGAAAGGTTTGCCTGAACGGTACGGCGGAGAACGGTTGAAGGAGAACCTTCCGAATTGATATCGCTTGCGACTCGAGTTCATCACGAAACTATTCGCCGAGACGCTGGCACTTGCGTATCAAGTGACCGGTCACAAGTAGGCTCAAGGACGCCCGATGGTCTAGCAGTGAGCTCTTACGACGAGTATCTTGCGCTGCGAGTCGTCGGACGCTAACCGCAGCGGCGGTTCGGTTGAGTCGCTCGACTCCATTCACTGGAGCACGCCGAGATGCCTAACTACCCGGTCATCGACAGGATCGAGATTACGCGCTACCTGTTCCCGTGGAACGATGTTGGCGACGATCTGAACTTTGCGGTTGGACCGTTTTATGAGCGAGGGTCGAAACGAACCCGGCGGCTGCTTGGCATCAAGATCTTTACCGGCGAGGGCGTGACGGGGGAGTTCATGTCGTCAGCACCAGGGACGTATGAGCAGATGCAGGCCGTCGCGCCGCTGCTCATAGGGGCCAATGCATTGGAGCGTGAGAAGTTCTACAACGTCGCCAAGACGCACCTGCGCAAGAACGACCGCATGGGTATCGGGCCGCTGGACATCACGCTCTGGGATCTGGCTGGCAAGTACCACAACGCCCCGATCTACCAGCTTCTCGGCGGGCACCGGATGAAGCTCCCGGCGTACGCCAGCACCTACCACGGCGATCGAACTCCGGGCGGACTGAACTCGCCAGAGGCGTTCGCCGATTTCGCGGAGCAGTGTCTTGAGATGGGCTACAAGGGTTTCAAGCTGCACACGTGGGCGGACGGGAATATCGACCGCGAGGTAGCGACCATCAAGGCGGTTGGAGATCGGGTTGGCGGAAAGATGGCGCTTATGAGCGACCCGTGTTGTGTGTTTGACACCTACGGCGACGCGTTGCGGGTGGGTCGTGCCTGCGACGACGCCGGGTTCTTCTGGTACGAGGATCCGATGCGGGACGGGGGTGTTTCGTTCTACGCCCATAAACAACTACGGTCGGCGCTGAAGACCCCGCTTTTGCAGGGCGAGCATGTGCACATGGTCGAGGCGCATACCGATATGGCGATCGCCGAGGCGACAGACTTTTTCCGAGCCGACGCCGAGTACGACGGCGGAATTACGGGTCTTATGAAGATCGCGCACGCAGCCGAGGGCATGGGTATGGACCTGGAGTTGCACACGGGAGGCCCTGCGCATCGTCACGCGATGGCGGCGATCCGCAACTCGAACTTCTACGAACTCGGGCTGGTGCACCCGAAATTGGCGGGGTCAGACCTGGCCGTGTATGCAAACGACTACGACGGCGATCAGCTGGATGCGATCGATTCGAACGGCTACGTGAGTGTGCCGCAAGGTGTCGGGCTCGGAGTTGTGTATGACTACGAGAAGATCGCCGAGAACGAGGTCAGCAAGATCGTGATCGATGCGGAGTCAACGCGGAACGAAGGGGTTTAGGGGCGGCGATCCAACCTCGCCCTGAGGCTCTCGAAGGGGTGGGCGTGTCGTGCGTGTACTTGCTTCCTCTCCTCTTGTGGGAGAGGGTTGGGGTGAGGGGTTGAACGCGGGGCAAGCGCCGTCTCTACGCGTTTAGCTGGGTTGCCAGGGCGGGCGGGTCTGTTACTGGTAGCTGGCAGGCGTAGTTTTCGCAGACGTAGGCTGTTGGGGCGTTGTTCACCAACACTCGTGCTTCCAACAGCGGCGTTGGAGCGGGCGTTACTGGAGAATCTGCGCCGGTTATTACCCGGTTTGGGATGTAGCGGTTGTGCACTTCTCTGAGCAGTGCTTTTGTGGCGGCATCTTCGCTATCGCCTATCACCACGATCTCCTTCGGCGACGATAGGTAGTAGTCGAGCGCCGACAGCCATCCGCCAAACCCTGATCCGCTTTTCTCCATGTACTCACGAACGGATCGTAGTGTGTTTTCGGCGGCTGTTCGGTACGACATGTCGCCCGTATGGGTAGCGAGCCTGAGAAGGAGGTTTGCTGCGGAGGAGCCCCCGCAGGGGATAGCGTTGTCGAACACATCTCGGGGTCGAGTGAACAGGTCAGATGCGTCGGACCCGGTGTCGTAGAACACGTCAGAGGTCTCGTCCCAGAACAGGTCGATCATTCGATCAGTAAGCTGGCGTGATTCATCGAGCCAGCGCTGCTCGAATGTGGACTCGTAGAGCGTAATCAGGGCGCCACCAAGAGATGCGTAGTCCTCAAGGTAGCCCGGTATCTTGGCGGAGCCTTTCTTGGAATCAGAACCGGCCTTCCAGGTCCGGAGCAGGCGGGGACCGTCGAACAGGTTGTCGAGCAGGAACGCGGCGTTATTCCGTGCTCGTTCGATCCACTCAGGCCGATCGAACGCCGCTCCCGCCTCGGCGAACGCCGTCAGCATCATTGCGTTCCACGACACGAGAATCTTGTCATCGAGTCCGGGCGGCACCCGGGTTGCGCGTTCCGTATACAACTTCGGGCGTGAGCGTTCGACAACGGCCAACACTTCCTCTTCTGACATCTCCAGTTCACCAGCGACCTCATCGAGATCACGCGGCAACCAGAGGATGCTGTTGCCCTCAAAGTTGCCGCCTTCTTCGACACCGAAATAAGCGCGCACGACACGTCCTTCGGACTCGCCCAGAACGTTTTCAATCTGCTCCGGCGTCCACACATAGAACTTGCCCTCGACGCCCTCTGAATCGGCGTCATAAGCGGAATAAAAACCGCCCGAGGTGTGCGACATCTCCCGTTCCACGAAGTCAAGGGTCTCCTCGACCACGCGCTTGTAAAGCGGCTTGCAGGTCACCTGGAATGTGTGCGCGTAAAGGCTGACGAGTAGTGCGTTGTCGTAAAGCATCTTTTCGAAATGCGGCACGAGCCATTTGTCGTCTGTGGAGTAGCGAGCAAACCCGCCGCCGATCTGGTCATACATGCCGCCGCGAGCCATCTTCTCAAGTGACAGCTCCACCATCTCAAGGACGGAGGATGCGTCGGTTTGTGCCCAACGGCGGAGCACCACGTCGAGAACAAGCGGCTGCGGGAACTTGGGCTGCTGCCCGAAACCACCGTTCTCCCAGTCGAACCCACGCGCAATGGTGTTGAAGGCCGTCAAAATCAGATCGTCGTCCAAAGGTTCGGACGACGATTGCGGGGACGACATCTGGGCTAGTCGACCTGTGATCTCGCTGGTCGCCCGGAGGACATCACCTTTTTTGTCAGCGTACGCGGTCGCCATCGAATCTAGGACCCTTGGAAACCCCGGCATCTGGCCGCGATCTTCTGGCGGGAAGTATGTGCCGCCGTAGAAAGGCTTTCCGTCCGGCGTCAGGAACACCGTGAGAGGCCATCCGCCAGACCCGGTGAGGGTTTGAACGGCCGCCATATAGATGCCGTCAACGTCCGGCCGTTCTTCACGGTCCACCTTGATGCAGATGAAGGCCGAGTTCATGATCTGGGCGATCAGTTCGTTCTCGAACGACTCGTGCGCCATGACGTGGCACCAGTGGCATGCCGAGTAGCCGATGCTCAGGAGGATCGGCTTGTCTTCGGCCCTAGCACGTTCCAACGCCTCGTCGCCCCACGGATACCAATCCACCGGATTGTCGGCGTGCTGGAGCAGGTAGGGGCTAGTTTCGTTGGCGAGTCGGTTCGGCATATTGCGGCTATCTCTCTTCTTGTTTGATGTGGCGAAATCCTAAATCGACGATACCCGGAACCCCGAAGGCAAGATCGTTTCAGAGGTGCTTGGTCGCTCCCTGTGGCCAGGTCTGTGAGTTGGAAATTTCGTCACAATGTACGAAGTGGATCCGATGGCGCATTTTATGAACCCCCTCGCCCAGCAGGAGGGGGTTGGGGTGAGGGGAAAGTGCATCTTTCCAAAAGCGCCATTAATGCCACTCCAGGAGTATCTAAAGCCCTGTCAACACGAGCGTGGTCACCACATCGGCTTCCAGGTCGATGACCCGGATCTGGTGGTTATTGGTGTCTGCAACATAAATTCGCCCGTCGGCAAACGCGACTCCTGCCGGTTCGTCGAAGGTGGCATCGTTTACCGGCCCATCGTCGTGCCCGCGTTCGCCGGAGCCGGCGATTGTTGTCACGATCCCGGTGCTCAAGTTCAGACGCTTGATCTTATGGTTGTAGGAGTCCGCGATGTAAAGGACGCCGTCGCCTATCGCCACGCCCTGTACATGCTGCAACTGCGCAGCGTTCCACACGTCATCGCTATCGCCGAAGTCGAACAGGCCGGTACCTACAAGGGTGTGAACACGGGCACCCGGCTCTGATCCTGCGGAGCCTGGGGTCCCGGCCGTGCGGACAGAGCTGGTCTCGCTATCGACGAAGTAGAGCGTGCCGTCGTGCACCTGTAGCCCGTAGGTCTGCGCCAGCTCGGCCTCTGCGATTGCGCCGTCTTTGATGTTTTCGCGCCCGGTTCCGGCATAGGGAGCGATAGTGTTTGCTCTCAGGTCGTGCGCCCAAATCTGGTGGAAACCGGCCTGTGCGCTGTACAGAACACCATCATGCAGGGCGAGGTCGTACGGCGAATTTAGGGGTATGGACAGCGGGTCGCCGCCCTTATAACGGATGAGCGACTGCTCACCGGTTCCGGCGATTGTGGACAGGGTGCGGTCGGCGAGATCGGCGATCCGGATCAGGTGATTCTCGGCGTCGGCGATGAAGAGGATGTCGCCATCGACCTCCATGCCCTGCGGCCGCCACATCGACGCTGTCTCAAAAGCGCCGTCGGATTGCCCGATCTCGTCCGACCCGATCACATCCTGAACAGCGCCCTCGAGATCGGTAACGAGCACGCGATTGTGGTTGGAATCGGCGATAAACAGGCGACCTGAATCGACCTCAATCTTGCCCGGGTAGGCGAGCGGTCGTGCGGCCTCTTTCGCTGCCTCAAGCTGGTAGGTCAGGGGTGTCGGATCGAGCAACTCCACACGACTGAATTCGCTCGTCATGTCGCCGATGAGTCGGTCGAACTCTTCGTAAGGCAGCTCGCCCTCGTGCTTACCAATCACCTGACCGCGGGGGTCGATGAACATGATTGTTGGCCACGCTCGGATGCCCCAGGTCTGCCAGACTTTGAAATCGGCGTCGTTCACAACCGGGTGCTGGATGTCGTACCGTATCACGGCGCTTCGGATGTTGTCCGTGTCCTTCTCGGTCGTGTATTTGGCCGAGTGGACGCCAAGGACGACCAGCGAGTCTTTGTACTTCTCTTCCAGTTTCCGCAACTGCGGAAATAAGTGCATGCAGTTAATTCAGCAGTAGGTCCAGAAGTCCATCACGACCAGTTTGCCGGCCATGTCTTCCCATGACAGGGCGCTGGCCGTGTTGAGCCAGTCCAGTCCTTCCGGAAACGGGGGCGCGGGCGTGTTGCCGTCGTAGCGAGTTTCGGCCTGAGTCATGGCATCCTCGTGAGTGAGCGTTTGGTGAGCGTGGTTATTGTGGCACGGGCGCTGGTGAGTATCGCCTGCTCTCTCGATTGGAAGAGAGGGTATGTGCGCCTGATTCTGAGAGCCTAACCGCTGTTATCGATGTACCTGTCGATCGCCCAGAATTCATCGGCACCGCGGCGCCAGATGATGGTGTAGCCACCGTTATGGGTTTTGGACTCAGAGCCGTCCAGCGGGGTGATGATCGCCGTGAATGTCGCCTGCTCGACGGCCCAATCGCCCGCGAATCTAACGACCGGGTCTGTGATGCTTAACTGGTAGTGGTAGGACGTAAAAATTCTCTCCAGCCAACCCGATATTGCGGCCCAGCCTTCAAGCGTGTGTTCATCATTCGGGATCCACACGGCCCCGGGCATGAACAGCGATCCGAGCCGTTCCACGTTACCGGCGTTGATGAATCGGACCCAGTCCAGTCTCAGGCTCTGGATCTCCGAGAGGTCGTAGTGGTTGAGCACCGGGGGCCTTTCCTGATTACCTGTCTGGTGAGGCAGTGTTACGGCAGATTCCGTCCGCGACGGACGGCAACCGGCGAGATTCATCGCCCTATTGAGCAGGACTGAGAATGACTTGCTGCCGGACGCGCGTAAATACGGGGAATGGTCTTATCGATGCAGCCCGTATCCGTAAACGTTCCTCGGATTCGCTCGGAATGATCCTCATTTTATCGGCGCAGTTGTTCCAAATAGTCGCCCGGCCGGGCTACTCGCCGCGAACGGTTTTGAAGAAGTGCTGGCTGTAGTGTGATACGAAGGTCGGGATGTGTGTGTAGTGGTACAGGACTCCGCGCTCGACGTTTGAGCGTGCTAGTTCGGGTCCGCCGGGCGTTCCGGATGCCTTGCCTGCGGAGTGGATCTTTTTGAAGGCGGTATCGACGGCCTCCGCCACCACGGGGTGGGTGCGTTGGCCCGGGTAGCCGAGTGATTGCGACAGGTCTGACGGCCCGACGAAGAAGACGTCCACGCCGGGAACTTCCAGCATCTCGTCAAGGTTGTCCAGTCCTTCTTTGTGCTCGATCTGGACGCACACCAGGGTCTCCTCGTTGGAGCGTTTGAGGAAGTCTGGCTCGCTGATGCCCATAGCCTTTCGGCCACCTCCAAGCCCGCGCTCGCCTTCCGGGTAGAAGCGGACAGCTTTGACTACCGCCTCAGCCTCGGCGGCGGTATTCACGTGCGGCACCTGCACGCCCATTGCGCCGCGATCCATGTATCGGAGGATCACGTCGGCGTCTTTCACCTGTGGTCGGACGATAGGCGTCAGGCCGTGTAACTCACAGGCGAGCACCATCTGGTAGACGTCTGTGATGGTGTGAGAGCCGTGCTCTGCATCGATCAGGATCCAGTCGTATCCGGCCTGGGCCACCATCTCGGCGAGTTCCGGGGCGGGGAAGGTGATCGACACGCCGAATGCCGACTCTCCGGCTTTGATCTTGGCCTTCATGCGGTTCTCTGTGATCACGGTTGTGGTCCTTTTTGGGTTAGGAGTGGTTGGCGTTTGTGGGACGAGTGTTGTTGCGGTTATCGAGTTTGGTCTGGCCTATGTCGTGTTGGTGAAGGTTCCTCGGCTACGCTCGGAATGACTGTACGGTACTTAAACAACGCGAATGCTAGTCAACTTGTTGATAATTCATGCCCTAATGGGGCCGTCCGACCGCGTTCAAGTAGGCTCGGCCTGATGCTGCGATCAGATTTTGGCTGTGGGTGTAGTGGTAGAGGATCCCCTGTTTTACGTGTTCCGCTGCTGCCGCGGCTTCCCCGGGAGTTCCGGACGCCTTGCCTGCGCCGTGGATTTTTGCGAAGGCGTCCGCAATGGCACTCTGTACCTCGGGGTGACTTCGATCTCCGGGGTGCCCTAACGACTGTGAAAGATCGGACGGGCCGACGAAGAACACGTCGACATCATCGGTCATGAGGATGTCGTCGAGGTTATCCAGCGCTTCACGATCCTCGATCTGAACACATATCAACGTCTCATCGTTGAGCGCCTTCACCATTTCGGGGCCATCGCCGAGGAAGCCGTAGTCCCCGGCTCGGGTGCCGCGCGCCAGCCCCCGCATGCCTTCCGGCGCGAATTTGACCGCTCTGACCGCTCGTTCGGCGTCTTCACGGGTGATGACGTGTGGGATTTGGACGCCCTGACAGCCTCGGTCCAAATATTTTGCGATCAGATCCGGACGATTTACCTCTGGCCGGACGATAGGTGCCATCCCGTGCCGCTCGGCCGCGAGAGCCAGCATTTCAACGTTCTCCGCGGTCATGGAACCGTGCTCGCAGTCGATCAATACCCAGTCGAAACCGAGCAGACCGATGATCTCGACCAGGTGTGGCGAGGGGAACATGATCGAGATTCCGAACACGGGCTCGCCAGCCTTGATCTTCGCCTTCATCTTGTTTTTGAGCACTTGAAGGGTCCCCCTGTGAGACAGTTCCATGAATCGTTTGGCAACGCCGCCAAACTATCTGGCGGCGGGATTATCGCACCGACGGGCGACTTGAATCGCCCGGATATCTCGCAGTTACACGGATGAACTGTTGACACCCGATTGGGCCTCGCCCAAAATCATTTTTTGTTAAATCATTCACAAACAATGATCGCGGGCGGTAATAACCCGAA
>CAUZKS010000075.1:0-8313 GCA_963580625.1 Dehalococcoidia bacterium
TCTTCTGGCCTTATCTGGCTTCTGGGTGCGACTCACGGCAGGCTAATGGGCCAATTGGTTCGATGGACAACCCTTTCGAGGTTATGGCCGCAGTTTCACGCCGGTCGCTTCGCGGCGCAAGATGTAGGCAACTCACGCTTCAGTTACATACAGGAGTCTCGATGCCCGAGTTCGTTGCCCCGGACGCCGACCCGATGGACGAGCTACGCCGATGGCTCAAGGAAGCTGGTGAGGCCGGAGTCTCAAACCCGGCGGCGATGGTGCTCGCAACGGTGAGCGCAGATGGCGCGCCTTCTGCGCGGGCGTTGATGGCCGGAACCCGGGATCAAGACTCGATCACGTTCTTCACGCACTACACGAGCCCTAAAGGACAAGATATCGACTTCAACCCCAACGTTGAGTCGGTATTTCTTTGGACTGGGTTGGAGCGGCAGGTCCGCGTCCGCGGCACGCTGACCAAAACGACCGCCGAAGTATCCGACGGGTACTGGGTGTCTCGGCCACGGAATACACAACTTGCGATTCTGGCAGCGCCCCAGAGTTCAGATGTGCCCAATCACACAGCTCTGATATCCGCTAAAGCGGAGATCGAGGCAAGGATCGGAGACGGTGATGTGGCCCGCCCGGACACATACGGCGGCTATCGGCTCACGCCGGATTCCTTGGAGTTCTGGCAGGGTCGGCCAGAGGACCGGCTGCACCTGAGAGCGGTCTACCGGCGGGAGGCGGACGGGAGTTGGTCGTTTGGGGTGATGGCTCCGTAGCCCCACTGGGATCTCGCCTTCTCGCACCAGAAACGGCCACATATCCTGGCCTGGATCCTGCATCTTCACCGTTCCCAATCACCATGACCTGTGGCCAATAGCTTCTTACAGGCCTGATATCTCAGGGATATCTGGCGTTCGATCAGTCCATGGACGAAGCTGCTCGAAGAGCGCAGCCGCCCTTATGACCGCCGCATCATCTGCGTAGCGTCCCACGATCTGGAGCGCTACGGGCAGTCCATCCCCGGCAAACCCCGCCGGAAGCGTGATCGCCGGGTGGCCGGTGAGATTGAACGGATGAGTATATGGGTACCAATTTTGACGGATAATCCCGATCTCCTCCCCCTCGATAACCACCGGATCGTACAGGTCCATGTCAGACTCAAGGGCAGTGCGGGAGAGCGTGGGCGTCATGACGAGATCAAACTCGTCGAACCAGCCCTGAACTTCACGGAAAAGCTCGGTTCGCTGGTATATCGCCTTCTGTAGTTCATCCGCCGAGTAGTCGGACGCCTCAGTTATCGAACGGAGGAAGGTCGGTGTCATCCGGTCTCCCCACTCATCCACATAGTCTCCAAAGCGCGATCGCCATGCCGCCTGGCTGAGCACGCGCCAGAACGGCTCCGGCGTGACAAACCCATCATCTACTTCGACTAGGGTCGCGCCAGCTTCCTCGAAGGCCCGGGCAGCTCCGTACGTGATCGCCTGCACTTCGGAATCGACGACATCGTTGCCGAGTAATGGTCGCCATGCGATCTTCTTGCCTTCGAGATCTCCCGGTACAGCGGCGGCTTTGACGTAGTCCTGCGCACGTCTTCCCAGGGAGTGCGCATCGGATGGGTGCGGACCGGCCATCGCCTGTAGCATCAGGGCAGTATCAGTGACGGTTCGGGTCATGGGTCCTACGTAAATATTTGCGCCAAACGAATCGGGTGCGGCGTCATGCGGAATCGTACCCAGTGTTGCCTTTAAGCCGACTATCCCGTTGGCGGCCGCCGGAATACGTATGGAACCACCGCCGTCAGTGCCGACGTTCAATGGGGTAAGCCCGGCTGCGGCGGCTACGGCTGCGCCTCCGCTTGAGCCTCCCGCAATGCGGTCTCGATCCCACGCATTTGGCGTATCGCCGAACAGCGGCGCCCTCGTGAACGGCTTGTGACCGAACTCAGGCGTCGTGGTCTTGCCGATCATGATCGCTCCTGCTGCACGCAATCGTGCAACCGCGATGGCGTCTCTGTCGGGAATGTTGTGCTCAAAGATCAGCGAGCCCATCGTGGTACGAACACCACGGGTGTTGACCAGGTCTTTAACAGAGAATGGAACGCCGTGAAGCGGGCCAAGGTCGCCGCCATGTGCGATGGCATCTTCAGCTTTACGGGCATCGTCTAGGGCTTCATCACGTGCGACAGTGATGAATGCGTTCAGAATGGGCTGAGATGCGTCGATCCGTCGTAGTGCAGCCTCGACCACCTCGACGGGTGAAACCTGACGTGAACGGATCTGTTCTGCAAGTTCAGATGCCGATGTGTACGCCTGTGAATCAGACGACATGATGCCTCCATCTCCGGAAGTCCAGGGATCAATAACGGCCATGCTTACCACGGCACCTAATCTTCACCGAAGATTTAACCGATGTATGTGTCGCTGCCAACCCTGAAATTGCACCAATCAGGCTCCAAACAGGTACAACGCCGGTCAATGGCGGGAACGTTAAGATAATTTCCTGATTCACGCCGATATAAAAGCCCGAAAGCCGATACGCTGAAAGTCACACTCGCATACGGAGATGGACGTCTCTCTCTCGATCTGCCAGAGGAACGTAGCACCATCATCACACCTACCTTCCGATCGGCGCTGCTGGAGCCCGAACGCTACCTGCAAACCGCCCTCAGATCACCGATCAATTCCCGGCCTTTGAAGGAGATCGCCCGCAGGGGGCAGCGGGTCGCGATCTCGATATGTGATGTGACCCGGGCACAGCCTCGCCAGTTGATGGTTCAAGCGATCCTGGACGAACTTGAAGGCATCGTGAGGCCGGAAGACGTCACAATCCTGATCGCCACGGGGACGCATCGGGCAAACACCTACGACGAGGTACGGTGGATGCTTGGCGACGAAATCGCTTCCACTTGCCGTGTGGTCAATCACGTTGCGCGGGACGAAAGTTCGCTCGACGATCTCGGAATGATAGGCAATGACGTGCCTGTGAAATTGAACCGTGAGTGGGTCGGAGCGGATTTACGCATCACCACCGGGTTTGTGGAGCCGCACTTTTTCGCCGGATTCAGCGGCGGCCCCAAAATGGTCGCCCCAGGACTGGCTGGCATCGATACCGTGGTGACGCTTCACGATGCCGCCAGGATCGGCCATCCGAACGCCACATGGGGCGTGATAGAGGGCAACCCCGTGCATGACGACGTGCGTGCTATTGCTCGCGCGGCGGCGCCGGACTTCAGCATGGACGTTGTTCTCAACAGTGATCAACAGGTGACGGGGGTGTACGCCGGTGAGATTTTTGCGATGCATGCCGCCGCATGCGCCCAGGCAAGGCTGGATTCGATGCAGCATATCGACCGGCCATTCGATCTGGTGATCACAAGCAATTCCGGGTACCCCCTAGACCAGAACCTATACCAGGCCGTCAAAGGCATGTCCGCCGCGGTACGCGTGGTCAAGCCCGGCGGACTGATTGTGTGTGCCGCTGAATGTCGAGACGGAATCCCGGATCACGGCTCGTACGCGGAAATTCTTTCGTCTCGGCCGAACCCGACGGCACTTTTAAAGATGATTGAGGCGCCCGGATACTCAAAGCCAGATCAGTGGCAGGTCCAGATTCAAGCCAAAATCCAGATGCATGCCCGCGTGCTTGTAAAAGCAGATCGGCTCTCCGATTCACAGCTAGAAGCGGCTCATTTCGAACCTATCGACGATGTTCAGGCGGTTGTCGACGCTGCCGGAAGCGATGCGTCCATATGCGTGCTTCCTGAAGGGCCACAGACCATCCCGTTCATCTCTTAGGACAAGATCTCGAAAAGGGCGGTAACTAATGGCAAAAAAGCTCGTTCGTCCAGCCATTCCTGAGGACGCGGCCACTATCGTCCGGCTCGTTCAGTCACTTGCCGTTTACGAGAAAGAGCCCGTAGAAACGGTTCAGTTGACCGAGGCCGATGTGCTACGCGACAGTTTCGGGGATTCGCCGTTATTCGAGACGCTGCTCGCCGAGCTGGACGGAACGGCGGTCGGGTTCGCCCTGTTCTTCCACAACTACTCCACGTGGCACGGCCGGGCCGGGTTGCACCTCGAAGACCTGTACGTAGAGGAGCATGCGCGTGGCAACGGGCTCGGCATGAATCTGATGACGGAGTTGGCCCGTATCGCCAAGGAGCGCGGCTGCGCCCGGTTTGAGCTATCGGTCCTAGATTGGAACCCTACGCGTGAGTTTTACCATCAAATCGGGTTCACAAACATGGAGGAGTGGCTCTCGTACAGGCTAAACGAGCCGGGCATCGCGAAGTTGGCCCGAGAAGGCTAGTGGATTCCCTGCCTGCGATCTGTTCCTGGCGTGTTCGGCTCTGGAGTAGCCACCACATGCCCGCGGCCAAAAGTCCGGCGACGGTTCCGTTCACCATAGCCAGTTCGGGTAAGTAGGCCCCCTCCCACGGCGTAAGTAGAACCAATGCGAAGGGTCAGATGAAGCTTCTCCGGAATGCGCGCATATGGGAATCGCTTCGCTCGGCGGCCATAAACACGCCGACTGTGAGCGCCATCACGAGCATCGAAAATAAGAATGCGCTGATCGCCATTCGAGCGGCAATCTAGCACCCGGTTATGTGTAAGCAGGTTTCTATTATCTGAGACTCGTTCTACAAGGAACATCGACCCTGCATTTCTACACGTCATATCTACTCACGTACTCATCCCGGGAGTAACATTCGTTTCGCCTCGGGCGGCGCGCCCATACTTAAAACACCCAGTCTCGGGAGAACACTTTGGTCACGAGCGAAGTCAAGATCGCAGACACCGTCGAAGGACCGATTCCGCCCCGGGTGGATAATGACGATTGGCCCGGAAAGATTCACACCCGCATCCAGGCCGTTGTTGAGGCCATGGGTCCGGCTCCGTGGTCGAAGTCGTTGATCTGGGACGAGCGCAACAACGGAACGCTCATCGCTAACGACCCGGGCACAGGCAACATCCCGCACTGGCACACAGATTTTGACGAGTGGTGGATCGTGATGCGCGGCACGATCCAGTGGCACTACACCGGTGGTAGAGAAGTAACCGCCCACGAAGGCGACGTGGTGTGGGTACCGCGGGGCTCCGTGCATCACATCAAGAACGTGGGCGATGGGTTGTCGCTACGATTCGCCGTTTCGCAGCCGCCTGCCGAGCACTACGCCTCCCCGTGCAATATCTGCGATCACGCACCGGATTCGCCCGATGTGTTTGGGATCGCAGATGTCAAAGCACCGGGATCGTTGACTATCTCGGACACGGTCACCGGACCCATCCCGCCTCGCATCGACAACGCCGATTGGCCCGGAGTGCTTCACACGACATTGGATGATCTGAATGCCAAGCACAACGGCGAGGACGAATGGCACGAGTTCATCGTCTCGGACGAACGGAATATCGGCACCTGGCTAACCCAGCCGGAAGGCCGCGGCAACATGCCCCACTTCCACAAGGATTTTGATGAGTGGTGGTACGTCCAGCAGGGTCAGATCCGCTGGGAGTTGAGCGGTGGCAAGACCTTCGTCGCCAGCAAGGGTGATCTTGTCTGGGTGCCTCGGGGCACGACTCATCACATTACGACCGAAGGCAAAGAGACCTCGATGCGCTTCGCAGTCGCCATGCCGCCTGGCGGACACTGGAACGCTGACTGCGATGTCTGCGGCCAAAAGAAGGCCGACGAAGAGGTGACCTGGATGGAGGTTCCGAAGACCAACGAGCAACTTTGAGGCTGATTCCCCTAGAACGGCGTGATCATTAGAGAGCCTTCTCCCTCATCTTGATCCTCTCCCGCTGGGAGAGGGAATTTACACGCCTAACTTCAACAGCCTCAATTACCTCCATACGAAAGGCATGGCTACATGGCGAAATCGCCAAAGATCGTAAAGATAGAGACCTTTGAGCACGATGAGTACCCGAAGCTGGTGTTCATCAAGATCCACACAGACGACGGGTTGTTCGGAATCGGCGAAACCTCGTGGTCGCCGGAGCCGGTACACGCCTTCATCCACGCCGACGCCGCGCAGTACCTCCTCGGCAAGGACGCCAGTCAGCTCGACTGGCACTGGCACAATCTGGCCAAGATGTCAGGCGGCATGCGCTCCCGTGGCGCGGAGATGCGGTCACTATCGGCCATCGACATCGCTCTATGGGATCTGTTCGGCAAGCGCATGGGTGAGCCTACTTACAACGTACTTGGTGGACTAAGTCGGGACAAGATCAAGGTATACAACACCTGCGCCGGCTACTCATACGGCGTGAATCGCGATGGAATTTACGAGCCCGGTGATGTCGACTACCGCCCGGACGGTCCCTATGAGGACCAACACGCCTTCCTGACCGATCCGGTGGGACTCGCGCAGAGCCTGCATTCGGAAGGTTTCCGGGCAATGAAGATCTGGCCATTTGATCAATTCGTCACCAAGACCAACGGTCAGCACATCTCGGCCGAGGACATTGAGAAAGGCACGGAGCCGTTCCGGTTGATCCACGAGGCGATGGGTGACCAGATGGAGGTCGCCGTCGAGATGCACCAGATGTGGAACCTGCCTTCTGCGATCAAGATCGCCCAGGCGGTAACGCCGTTCAAGCCATTGTGGTTTGAGGACGCGGTCCAAATGGACAACCTGGACGCACTGGCCCAGTTCCGTAAGACGACCAACATCCCGACAATCGCGAGCGAGGGCGTATCGACCCGCTGGACGTTTCGCGAAATGTTCGTGAAGCAGGCGGTCGATATCACGATGTTCGACCTCGGTTGGGTCGGGGGCATCTCAGAGGCAAAGCGTATCGCAACGATGTCTGAGTCGTTTGGCATCCCAATCGCACCACACGACTGTGTTGGGCCGATAGCCTTTATGGCAGACGTGCACCTGAGTCTCAATGCCACGAACACGTTCATCCAAGAGACGGTGAGAGCCTTCAATGCCACCTGGTACAACGATATCGTGACCGTACTCCCGAAGGTGGAGAACGGCTTTGCGTCGGTATCTGACGACGCCGGACTGGGACTGGACTTCACCGAGAAGTTCTTGAATAGCTATCAGTTGACCGTGCGAACGACCGAGCTTTAGGCCCGCTTCGATGGCAAAATCACCCAGGATCGTCAAAATAGAGACCTTCCGACACGGCGAACATCCAGGGCTGGTGTTCGTCAAAATTCACACCGATGATGGTCTTTACGGCATCGGAGAAACGCCCGGGTCGGCAGAGCCGGTTCACGCTTTTATCCACGCCGACGTGTCCGAATATCTGCTAGGAAAAGACGCCAGCCAGCTCGATCTGCACTGGGCCAGTCTTGCGAAGATCACCGGCGGAATGCGCTCCAAAGGCGCGGAGATGCGGGCGATGTCAGCCATCGATATCGCCCTCTGGGACCTGTACGGAAAACGGATGGGTCAGCCCACTTACAACATGCTTGGCGGCTTGAGCCGGGACAAGATCAAGGTCTACGCCACTTGTGCCGGCTATCCGTTTTACTTGAATCGCACCAAAGGCCCGAAGGCGGGCTCGGCCGATTTCGTCCCTACCGGCCCCTATGACGACGAGCACTCCGCACTGACCGACCCGGTTGGCCTGGCGGAAAGCCTACATGCGGAAGGCTTCAAGGCGATGAAGATCTGGCCGTTCTCACAGTTCGCAGCGAAGACCAACGGCCAGTTCATTTCTGCCGAAGACCTGGCAAAGGGGACTGAACCGTTCCGGCTGATCCACGAGGCGATGGGCGACCGGATGGAGATCGCCGTCGAGATGGGTCAGTCGTGGAACCTGCCGTCAGCGATCAAGATCGCTCAGGCGGTTACGCCGTTCAAACCGATGTGGTTTGAGGATGCGGTTCAGATGGACAACCTGGACGCGCTAGCCCAGTTCCGGAAGTCGACCAATATACCGACTATCGCAAGCGAGAACGTGTCGACCCGATGGTCGTTCCGAGAGATGTTCGTGAAGCAGGCAACCGACATCTGCATGTTCGATCTCGGATGGGTCGGCGGAATCTCGGAGGCCAAGCGCATCGCCACGATGGCTGAGTCGTTCGGCATTCCGATCGCTCCTCATGATTGCGTTGGGCCGATCGCCTTCATGGCGGACGTACACCTGAGCCTGAACGTCCCGAACGCCTTCATTCAGGAGACGGTGAGGTCCTTCAACGCAACCTGGTACAAAGACATTGTGACCGCGCTTCCGAAGGTTGAGAACGGCTACGCATCTGTATCGGACGACCCCGGATTGGGGCTCGACTTCACGGAGAAGTTTCTCAAGAGCGATCAGTTGACCGTACAGGTCAGTGAGCTTTAGAAATCACCAGATGTGAGAATCA
>CAUZKS010000076.1:0-8254 GCA_963580625.1 Dehalococcoidia bacterium
GCCCGTGTGTATGCCGAGCGCAAGCGGCTTGCCGTCCGGTCCACGCATCCCGCCGAGGGTGCTCAGGATCATGAACTGCGTCCGCAGCAACTCATCCGGGTTCCAGCCCATCCCCGCGTTCTGCGTCATGCCAAAGATATTGCCGCTCGGCTCCTCGATCAGCATTTCGCTCGTCACGGGAAGGCTGCCGAGTGGGCCATCTGCGGACAGATCAATGTCCCACATGCCGGTGTTTGTGGTCTCACCAAGGATGCGCGCCTGTCCGGAATCCGCCGCCTGGTCGCTGCTCGTGGTGGTCATGCAAGATCCAATCGTTCAGAGGTTGCGGTGTATCGCTAAATAGTTTTCTGAAATCTTCAAGTCAATGAAGTGGAACGCCAGAATTCGGAACGAGGGTAAGCGAGTGACGCCCGAATCGCTACACGCCGCCGCCGGATTTGCCGTTTACGGCAGGGGCTAGACAGGCGCTGCTGTGGCGTACGTACACTGCGAGATCGCCTGTGTTGTCATTCTTCGTCTCGGACTCAAAATGACAGTGTTCGGGTTGACTGATGGATGTTTTGGAGCAATAGGTGGGGCAAACGCCTCCCCACGCCTTGGTCGGCCCGGGGCACAGTATCCTGCGGCGGCCCTGGAACGTTAGTGAGACCAGATGACCGGAGAGGGCAGGGAAGTGGATCAAACCAAACGACAGACGGGGACTCGGCGTCGCCCTCAATCACGAGACGTTTGATGAATATCTGGTGGATCTGTGGAGCGATGAGGCAAGGACGTTTCGCTAGAAGTGACCGGGGCAATAGGGCTATTGTTCCCCGTTCTGGCTCCGATCTAGCGCTGCGATTTCGCCCTCAACCAGATCTTTACGTGAGCGATATTCTTTCGTACAGCAGAGGAGGTTGACGAGTATCTAAAGAAGGTGTTTGATAAACTTGGTTCATACTTCATACAAAGGCCACGCGGGCGTAGACTGCCCGTCGGAATGGTGCGTATAACGGGTCTATGATTCCGGATGTAGTATCGAATGATCGGATGTGTGGTGACGAATTACTGCAGGTCCGGTTCCCCCGGTAGATCTTGATGGCGTCTGACCGGCGCAATAAGCACATCGTGCAGGGCGTGACCAGGGCGTCCGACGATTGAGAGGCTAAGAAACGGCCAGTAATACGAATACCCCCAAGAGGCTTGTGAGCGTTTCAGGACGGCCCAACCGCCGCGCCGTTCCGCCTCCCGGGCAGTCCGCCAGTGTCCTCTGGCGGTTGGCCAAACTCACGGCCACGACTAATCCGGGGCTCCTTCTCTTTGGGATCCTTGCGATCTTGGGCACGTCCATCTTCTTCGTCCTGATCCCGGTCCTGCTGGGTAACGCAGTTGATGAAGCGATAAAGCTCACGCGAGATGGCGTCGACTCGGGCGCAGCGCGGTCGGCACTCCTGGATGCGGCGATCGTCATCATCGGGGTAAGCGTTCTCCGGGGCGTATTTGCGTACGGCCAGATGTACGCCGGTGAGGTACTTGGCCAGTCGCTCGCCACGGTGCTCAGAAACCGGTACTACGAGAGACTTCAGCGCCTGAGTTTCTCGTTCCACGACATCGCACACACCGGCAACCTGATGTCACGAGGTATCTCAGACATCGACGGCGTCCGGATGTTTGCCAATACCGGCATGCTGCGCGTTCTATATCTGGTTCTCCTGATCCTCGGCAGCGCTTACCTGATGCTCACCTTGGACTGGCAGCTGGGGTTACTTACCTTGGCCTTTGTGCCGATTGTCGCCTTTCAGGGGACGATCATGCGCTTGCGGTCTCGTGCGATCTGGATCCGAATCCAGGAGCAGATGGGCGTGGTCAACACGGCTCTCCAGGAAAACTTGGGGGGAGTCCGTGTGGTCAGGTCGTTCTCTGGTCAGGATCACGAGGAACGAAAATTTGCCGAATCCTCGGACGAAGTTCGGGTGATGATGGACGAGGCTGCCGAGATACGAGCATCCAACGGCAGCTTCATGACCTTCTCCCTGCTGGTCGCCTACTCGGTGCTCCTGTGGTTCGGTGGATCCAAGGTCATCGACGGGGAAATGACCATCGGCGATCTGACTCGGTTCCTTACCTTCCTCGGGTTGCTCCAGATGCCGATCAGGATGCTGCCAATGCTCATCAATTCATGGGCACGGGCGTCGTCAGCTGGGTCACGACTTTTCGAAATCCTTGACCTGGAACTGCCGATCAAGAACAGTCCGACAGCCCAGCCGCTTCGTATCACCGAGGGCGTGCTCCGCTATGAGGACGTTTCGTTCGCATATGAGGACATGCCGGAAATTCCGGTCGTCAAAAACATCAGTTTCGAGGCGCGGCCTGGCCACACAATCGGAATTGTGGGGCCACCAGGTAGCGGCAAGACCACGATCGCTCAACTTGCGCCTCGCCACTACAACGTGAATGGCGGACGCATCACGATTGATGGCCAGGACATCCGCGAGGTGACGCTTGAGTCGCTAAGGCAGCGGGTCAGGCTGGTCCAGCAGGACACATTTCTCTTCCGGGACACTGTGAGCGACAACATCGCTTACGGCGAGCCGGACGCGGAGGAAGGCCGGATCATCGATTCTGCTGAAGACGCCAAGTTGCACCAGCACATCACGAGCATGCCGGAAGGCTACGAATCAATGGTGGGCGAACGCGGCGTCTCACTCTCAGGCGGTCAGCGCCAGCGCATGGCCATCGCACGGGCGATCGTCCTGCAACCCAAGATCTTCATATTCGACGACTCCACGTCCGCCATCGACGCCGCCACAGAACGGTTGATTCGAGAACAGATCGCTCAACGGGCTGCGGACGCCACGACCATCATCATCGCCCACCGCCTGAGCACACTTTTAAGCGCAGACGAGATCCTGGTCATAGACGAAGGGCGGATCATTGAGCGCGGCTCACATGCAGAGCTACTGAAGCTCGGCGGCCGCTACCGTGAGATGCACGACCTTCAAGTTCGCCCTACCGACGATCTCGACGGTGACTGGCTGGGGTTGAGTAGATCTCCAGAACCCCAGGGAGGCGACGACTAATGGCCTCCAACATAGGCGCAAACCAGCCACCGAAGGACACCGGGAAGCGCGAGCGCAGATCAACGCTCATGGGTGAGGGGAAACGTCTACCTCCGGGTCAGTATCTGGACATTGATGACGTATTTGGACCGTCGTTCGATGGAGAGGTGTTCAAGCGCTTCCTCGGCTTTGTGGCGCCGTACAAGAGCAAGGTGATAGTCGGCCTGATCGCCGTCCTGGCGTTCAGCCTGACGACGCTCGCCGTGCCGCTCATCGTTCAGTACGCGGTTGACGACGCGCTTGAATTGGGGGCCAACAAAAACGCGCTCGTCTGGGTTACCGGCCTTCTTCTCGCCGTAGCCACCATCAACTGGGCCTCGAACCATATTCAGCAGGTCGTCGTGGGCCACATGTCCAACGCCATGCTGTTCGACATTCGACGGGCCATGTTCCATCACCTCCAGCGCGTCGGCTTGTCTTTCTCGGACAAGACAGAGGTTGGGGCCGTCATGTCCCGCACACAGGGCGACACCGGGGCTCTCCAGGAATTTATGGAAACCATGGTCCAGGCGCTGGGCGACATCGCCATATTGATCGGGATCATCGCCGTCCTTTTGTTCCTTGATTTCCGTCTCGGACTCATGGTTCTCACCGTGATCCCGATCATGATGGGGATTCGCCTCGTATGGCTCCCGCGCGCTAGGATGCGTTTCCTGTACGCCCGGATCACGCAGTCCATCTGCAACGGCGCACTCGGCCAGAACGTAAATGGGGTGCGTGTGGTGCAGGGCATGCGCCGCGAGCCGGTGAACCTGGCTCGCTACGAAGGCCTGACCGCCAACAACCTGCGAGCGACAAAGATGGCGGCTACGTTCAGCGCCATCCTGATGCCAATCGTTGAGCTGCTCACCGGCGTCGCATGGGCGATCGTAATCGTGGTCGGGGGACTTTTCGTCCTGGACGAAACGATGACCATCGGCACGATGATCGCCTTCCTCATGCTCGTCCGGCAGTTCTTCGACCCGATCCGAAACCTCACGATGCACTACAACATCCTGCAGCGAGCGATGGCGGCAGGTGAACGGATTTTCGAGCTGTTGGACGTCCAGCCTGAGGTTGAGGACAAGGACGGAGCCAGAGAGCTCACGGGCATCGACGGGTCTATCGAGTTCGATAACGTTACTTTCGGATACGACCCTGATAACCCGATCCTGCACGATGTTTCGTTCAAGGTGAAACCCGGTGAAGTCGTCGCCCTTGTGGGCCCGACCGGTTCCGGAAAGACCAGCATTACCGCCCTCACGCATCGTTTCTACGATGTGCAAAAAGGCGTGGTACGTGTTGGCGGATACGACGTTAAGGACGTCACACAGGAGTCACTTGGCCACCACGTCGGGATGGTCCTGCAGGAGCCATTCTTGTTCTCCGAGTCGGTGTTTGACAACATCCGATACAACACGCCGGATGTCGATATGGCACAAGTCGTTCAGGCGGCGAAGACGGTTGGCGCACACGGCTTCATCGAACGGCTGCCTGAGGGCTACAACACGGTGCTTGAGGAGCGCGGCTCCAACCTGTCCATCGGACAGCGCCAGCTCATCAGTTTCGCCCGGGCGATCGTGGCGGATACAGAGATCCTTGTACTGGACGAGGCCACGGCAAGCATCGACAGCTACACGGAGCTGATGATCCAGAAGGCGCTTGCCAAGCTGCTGGAAGGTCGGACGGGCGTCATGATCGCCCACCGATTGGCGACGATCCGCGGCGCAGACAGAATCATCGTGCTTCAAGACGGGCGTATCGTCGAGATTGGCAACCATGACGAGTTGATGGCGGACAAGGGGCTGTACTTCAAGCTCTACTCACTCAACTACTCCTCGTTCGACGACATTCCGGAAGAAGTAATCCAGGAAGTCGCAGCCTCAGTAGCCGGCGAATCCAGCCGCTAGCGGTCTCCAGCTCGGTCTGGAACAAACCGTAGGGGCTCAGCTTGCCCCGCCCACCCAGGCGTGTTGCCATACGCCCCTGAAATCGAGACTACCCGCGTCCGCCATTCCTTCTCGTTGCGGGAGAAGGCGCAGGATGAGGGAGAAGTCGCTAATCCTGCCTTCCACTTGTCGGAATGGTGAGGGAGGAAGAGGTGGGGACAAGGTCGTCACCCTCCCTACAGAAACGTCCCCTGCGCAGAGTTGTGGCCTGGCGGCACACCCGCATGCACCGACCCCTCGGCCGTCACACGACGCCCGCCCGGAGTACGGATGATGAACCCCAGCTTCAGCAGAAACGGCTCCACCACATCCTCCAGCGTCTGCGTCTCCTCGTTCACCGTGGCCGCAATGGCGGCGATGCCGGCCGGCCCGCCCCGGTACTGGTGCGCAAGTGTCGTCAGATATAGCCGGTCCAGCCGGTCCAACCCCATCGCATCAACGCCTTCCATATCCAGCGCTGCCAATGCGATCTCACGATTAAGTCGCCCGTCACCCTCTACTTGCGCGAAGTCCCGGACACGCCGTAACAGCCGGTTCGCCACACGTGGCGTGCCGCGTGATCGACGTGCGATCTCCGCTGAGCCTTCTTCATCAGCCTCTACACCAAGAATACCTGCCGATCGCCTGACCACAGAGGTTAGCTCATCGTCCGAGTAGTACTCCATGTGATAAACCATGCCGAAACGGTCCCGGAGCGGCGAGCTAAGCAGCCCGGCCCGGGTAGTCGCACCGATAAGCGTGAACGGCTGTAGAGGGAAGCTAAGTGTCTTTGCGTATGCACCCGCGCCGGTCACGAAATCGACCCTGTAGTCCTCCATCGCTGAGTACAAGTATTCCTCCACCGCACTCGACAGCCGGTGGATCTCGTCGATAAACAAGACGGCCCCGGATTCAAGATTGGACAGTAGTCCTACCATGTCTGCCGGACGTTCAAGCGCCGGCCCCGAGGTATGTTCCAGGCGGACATTCATCTCGCGGGCGATGATGTGCGCAAGGGTTGTCTTGCCAAGCCCGGGCGGTCCATGGAACAACACGTGATCGATCGGTTCGCCGCGATTCACGGCGGCGGTCACGGCGATCTTCAAACTGTGCATTAGATTCTGCTGGCCCACGTACTCATTAAAGTCGCGCGGTCGTAACTTGAGAATCGCCTGATCTTCAGACTCGGCGCGTTCTCCAGCCACGATCCGCAACTCGGCGTCCGCTGCCTGTTTGGCCTCGTCTTCATGCTCGTTATCGCCGCCCAGAGTGACGGTTTCTCTTGCCAGGACACTTACCTCACACGGGATATCAGGTCAGGGTTAAATCAGGGCTCCCGTTCGACGTTCAGGCAGATCATCGGGCCCTTAGCCGGCTATCGCCTGCAGCTTGAATATCTCACGTATCAGCTCTTCAGGCGCCCCCGCAAGTTCCGGATTGGCACTCAACGCTTCATCAACATCGCGCTCCGCCTCGGGCTGACGATAACCGAGATTCACGAGAACCTCGACCGCCTCATCCCGTCCGGTCCCGGAGCCAACGACCGGCTGCACCGGCGCGTCGTAGCCCTCATCCCGGAGCATCGCCGTCTCGACGACCTTGCCCTTGAGCGTGGCGATTATCTTCTGCGCCGCGCGTGCGCCGATGCCTGGCATCCGTTGAAGAACACGCACGTCCTCGGCCTCAATCGCTTGGGCGATCGTAGACACGGAGAAGATCATGGCCTTCGCTGCGCGTACCGGCCCGAGTCCCTCGACCTGTATCAACTGCTCAAAGAACGCACGTTCATGCCCGCGCTGGAACCCCACGAGGACCGGCTTTGGTTGCCGATCTGTTACGTGGTAGTACACCTCGAGGGCGAGTTCGTCGCCGACCATCACTGGTCGTGCGGACAGCGCGCTCATCACGAACTGCGGCACCACGATCTGGTATCCAACACCGCCGGCGTTGATTACGACGGTTTCGTTGGACCTGTCGAAGCGATGGACTTTGCCCTCGATATAGCTAATCAAATCTCTGGCCCCGCTATGCCAACATCCGGTATCGACTGGACCCGGATGGTTGGACTGTTTCGGTCAAATAGCTTTTGCCGCTGGACTGTCCGACATCATTGCATGGCAGATGGCGATGGAGAACGCATCCGCCACGTGTTCGTTGTCGAGACCGGGCAGTCTGAGATGGACCGCCACCGCCCGTTGAACCTGGTCTTTATCGGCGCGCCCGGAGCCCGTGACGAGGTTCTTTGCCTGTGTTGGTTGGTAGTGGAACACGGGGATACCAAATTCGCCCGCTGCGAGCACGACCACCCCGCGAGCATGTCCCATGATGATCGCCGTCTTAAGGTTGCGGTACCGCGAATGAAGATCTTCGACCGCCATCACGTTTGGTTGGTGCTCCCCGATCACCTCTTTGATATCGCGATAAATCGCAGCAAGCCTGAACTCAAGCGCGTCGGACGGCTTCGTCTTTGAAACCCCGCCCTCAATAGCGACCGTCGACCGTCCGTTCACATCGATAACACCGTATCCGGTGGTAACGAGTCCGGGGTCCACGCCGATTATTCGCATGCCTGGTAAATTCCGCGGGCAAAGTCTGGGATTCGGTGATCACAGGATGGCCCCAGCTACCGTAAAAACTGCGGCTTTGCCGTTAATACTCCTGTTTGCCCGCGTTGGGTGTCAACGCGCGCACGTCATTCAGAACTCACCAACCCGTGTTCCGGGGCGCTATGATCTTGGCCGCATACAGACAATCGTGCCGATGTCTTGAGTGACTTCGGCCTTCCGGCGGCCGTTCGTTGGCCGCAATGAACAGCCCGGTGAGGCGATCCTGCCCCCGCGGGTTACAAAAAACAGAAGAGGAAACATGGCCGAACCTGAATCGATAATGGTCGTCACGCCGCACCCGGATGACTCCGAGTCTGCGGCGGGCGGGACGATCGCCAAATGGTGTGCCGAGGGCAAGAAAGTCACCCTTGTCGTGTGCACAAATGGCGACAAAGGATCTAGCGACCGGTCGGTAGTACCGGCGGAACTGGCCGAACTCCGCGAGAAAGAAACACTGGAAGCCGCTCGCGTCTACGGCCTTGCCGGTGTTGAGTTCCTCCGGTTTCCCGACCAGGCGCTCGACGATACCGACGAGTTCCGGGAACGGATCGTATGGGCAATCCGGACGTACAAGCCGGACTTGTTGATGTGCATCGATCCCGGCCGGCCGTACATCCGGCACCGTGACCATTACTACTCCGGC
>CAUZKS010000077.1:0-8215 GCA_963580625.1 Dehalococcoidia bacterium
CACAACTGAGATAACCCACGACGCGGGAAACTGCCGTAACAAGGACCAGTGTTTGTCGACCGGAGTCGCCACTTTCATAGCGATAGACGGGCCGGTCGGCTCGGGAAAGACCGCGGCCGGCCGAATGCTTGCCGCACGCTTGGGGCACATGTTTCTGGACACCGGCGTGATGTACCGGGCCATCACCTATCTGGCGCTCCAGAAAAACCTGTCATTGAGCGACGCTCAAGCGTTGACGCAGCTTGCATCCAAGGCCGAGATGGAGCTGGTGGGCGACCCGGGTGAGGAGTGCAGGGTGATCGTTAATGCCGGCGACGTGACACACAATCTTCGAAGCCCAGAGGTTGAGCGATCCGTTTCCGCTGTATCGGCGGTCCCGGGTGTACGAAACGTTCTTGTACGATTACAACAAGAGGTCGCTGCCAAGGGCCAGATCGTGATGGTCGGGCGTGACATCGGGACGGTGGTGATGTCCGGCGCCGGCCTGAAGATATACCTGGACGCCTCGGTACAGGTTCGCGCCCGTCGCCGGTATGACCAATTGCTGGAGTCAGGGTCAGACATCGCTTATGGGACTGTGCTTACAGACCTGCGTCGCCGGGATGAACTTGACTCGACACGTGACGTTGCCCCACTGAAACCTGCCAGCGACGCCGTGAAATTGGCGACCGATGATCTTGGGCTGGAAGGCGTAGTCGACCGCCTCGAATCCCTAGCCCGTGGCGTTCCTGAAAAGGGCGACATCTGATGGCTTTCCTAGTGCACAGGTTTGCCAACAGCGCGCTGCGGGGCACGCTAAAAATGTTTGCCGATTACGCGGTCGTTGGACGGGAAAACATACCGGCCGACGGCCCGCTGATAGTAATCGCAAACCACCAGAGCAATGTGGACCTGCCAATTCTCGCCGCGTCACTCAGGCGCGACACTCGTTTCTTGGCGAAAGAATCGATATTCAAGAACGTAACTCCAGTAGGACGGTGGTTCTTGAAGTCTTATGGCGCGCAGCCGTTGCGAAGGGGTTCGATGGATCTGGGGGCGCTCCGATGGGCGTTGACTGAACTCAAGCGCCCAGGGGCGACACTTGCCCTGTTTCCGGAAGGCACACGTAACCCCGGCGAAATGAAAGGCGCCCAGTCTGGCATCGTACCGCTGGCCGCGCGTGCCGGAATACCGATCCTCCCGGTCGGAATGATCGGGGTTGAGGAGATGCGATCTGTGCTCCGAATATTCAAACCCAAAGGCAGTATCCGTGTGCACATCGGACGCCCATTCCATTTGAATATAGAACGCAAATTGTCCAGACTTGAGACCGGGGCGGCCGCATCTGAAATCATGGGGCGTGTCGCGACACTTCTGCCTGAGAGCTATCGGGGCGAATACAGAGAAGTCGCTGAAGCGCCGTTTATTTACACCGCCACGATCGAGTCGCCGGACGAATAGTCTGGGCGGCAGGTTAACCAACCCGAAATAACAGGGAGTAACGAGCCGCCCATGTGCGGAATTATCGCGTATGCCGGTAGCGAACCGGTCACCCCGATCCTCGTGTCCGGTCTCCGGACTCTGGAGTACCGCGGTTACGACAGCGCCGGGATTGGTGTCCAGAACGGCGAGGGGAAGTCCGCGGTGACACGCGCGCTCGGGGTGGACGATCTTGCGGAGGCGGTCTCCAGACAAGATTGGAACGGCGGCGCTGAACCAACGGTTGGCATTGCCCACACGCGCTGGGCCACGCACGGCGGCGTCACCATCCCAAACGCCCACCCGCACACAAGCGCGGAAGGCCGGGTGGCGGTGGTGCATAACGGAATCGTGGAAAACTACGTGGAGTTGCGGACCGAGCTATCCGACGCCGGTTATCTGTTCAGCTCCGAAACCGATACCGAGGTGATCGCCCACCTGATCGCACGCTGTATCGAATCTGGGGAGTCTCTGGCTGCGGCGGCGCGTTGTGCTGCGAGGCGGATACAGGGCGCTTCGTCGTTTGTGGCGACTTCCGCCGCCGAACCGGGGGTGATTGTGGGCGTACGGCTCGGCAACGCCGGGGGGATCGTTGTAGGGATTGGTGATAGTTTCAACTTGCTTGCGAGCGACGTGCTGGCGATCCTTCCGCACACAGATCTCGTGGTGTATCTGCGCAGCGGTGAAATGGCGTCCATAACGGCATCCAGCGCGGAATTTTCAGACCTGTCGGGGATGGTTCTCGAACGGCCGCCCACTAGGACAAGCCGCAATTTTGGAGCTGCCGCTCGCGGTGAGTACCCACACTTCATGGCGAAGGAAATAGCGGAGCAGCCTGAGGCCGTTTCATCTGCGATGCGGCGCCGTGTAGATTTTGAAAATGGCGTAGTCGATCTTCCAGAGTTGCCGTATACGGACGATGAGATCCGGCTGATTGATCGAGTGATCCTCTCCGGGATGGGTACGAGTCTCCACTCCTGCATGTACGGGGCGCAGATGATCGAGGCGGTCACCGGAATCCCGGCGCAGGCTGAGAACGCGTCTGAACTTCGGTACCGTTCGACCTCGCTGAACGAACGAACACTGGTGATATCGGTAACCCAGTCCGGGGAGACGGCCGATACGCTCGCAGCGATGGAGCTTGCTACCCAGTCAGGTGCGAAACAGATAGCGCTGGTCGAGGCTGAGGGCACGCAGGCAACATTGGTAGCTGACGGAACTCTCTACCTGGGCGCCGGTCAGGAGATCGGCGTCGCATCGACCAAGACGATGATGTGCTCGCTTACGGTTCTCTATCAGCTAGCGGTTTACCTCGGAATACACCGGGGCACGTTATCTGCGAAACGAGCAATCAAGCTGGTTTCGGACCTATCACGCTTGCCCGGCCTAATCGCCGAGATGATCGACGATGACGACCATTGCGAACAGCTGGCCCACGATCGGCTCGGGGACAAACGCCATCTCCTCTACCTGGGGCGTGGGGCGCTGCACCCGATGGCTATGGAGGGCGCGCTTAAGATGAAGGAACTCGCCTATATTCACGCGGAGGGTTACCCGGCCGGTGAGATGAAACATGGTCCTATAGCGCTGATCTCAGATGACATGCCGACAGTAGCGCTGGCCCCGCAGGGAGCGCTGTACGACAAGATGATCGGCAACATCAATGAGGTGAAGGCACGCGGTGGCCAAGTAATCGCTCTGGCGACATATGGCGACACGACGATGCCTGGGCTTACGGATGAGGTGCTGTGGGTGCCGGAAGCGCCGGAGTGGATTGTCCCCATGATTACGCTGATCCCGATGCAGCAACTCGCCTATCACACGAGTGTGGCGCTCGGACATAACCCGGACAAACCCCGCAACCTGGCAAAGTCCGTCACAGTTGAATAGTTGTCCAGCAAAACAGTCGGAGGGGGCGTCGGGAGGCTTACGGGGGCATTGCCATACGCCCCGATATTAGCGTCAGGGCAGTACCGCCATCCTGAACCCGCGACGAAGGTTTTCCGGCCCAGCACTCCGCCACGCCCTCATCCACCGTGCCGCGGTGTTGCGAAGACCTAAGCGCTCAGCGCCTCTGTAACGAAATCGTGGATCTTGGCGTCATCCTTGTCGCCGTCCGTCTCAACTCCGGACGACACGTCAACGCCCCACGCGCCGAGTCCCTGGATGGCATCAACGACGTTGTCCGGGTTCAGGCCACCGGCCAGTAACACACCTTCCAGTGACGCCACGGACGCCGCTTTGGACCACTCGAATGGCTTACCGGTCCCGCCCGGACTATTTGGATCGAAAGCGTCCAGCAGCACCATGCGGCCGGCTTCCAGGTGGGCTCTTACCTCCGCCCCGAGACCCTCAGGGGATGTTTCAGGACGCACGCGGACCTGTCTTAAGATCGGCAAATCCATCTGAGCGTAGTACGCGTCATCCTCATCGCCGTTCAACTGCACCATGTCGAGTCCAGCCATTCGTGCGACCCGATTGACGAACTCAACCGTTTGATTGCGGAACAACCCGACGACGCGTGGCCCCGGCATCGAATCTTCAGACAGGGAGTTTCGGAAGTGGGCGATTATTGTTGCGCCGGTTGTTGGGTCAAGCTGCCTGCGAACACCTTCGACGAAAACGAACCCGACCAGATCCGCGCCGGACAAGGCGGCTGCCTTCGCGTTCTGGGCGTCCCGCAGCCCGCAGATCTTGACGTGTGGTGATGGCATAAGGCGGTTACCTGGCCAGCCTCGCCACAAGCTCTGACACGCTACCGCCGGCCCGCATTAGCGACTCACCAATCAATACGGCGTGCGCTCCGGATGCCTCCATTCGGCGGACGTCCTCCACACCCTTCATGCCCGACTCGGCGACAAGTATCTTGTCCTTCGGAACCCGGGGAGCCAGCGATTCGAACAGAGCGATATCGGTTTTCAGAGTTTTCAGGTCCCGGTTGTTGATCCCGATGATCTGTGGATTTTCTACAAGTGCAGTATCGAGCTCGTCCTCACTGAACACCTCGACGAGCACCCCCAAT
Source organism: Dehalococcoidia bacterium (assembly GCA_963580625.1). Taxonomy (GTDB): domain Bacteria; phylum Chloroflexota; class Dehalococcoidia; order Lucifugimonadales; family Lucifugimonadaceae. The sequence goes on from CAUZKS010000077.1 coordinate 4,481, forward strand.
CCGAGGCCCTGCGCGAGGGCAAGTAGCTCCGAGTACTGGTCGGGCTCCAGGATGGCGATGATGAGAAGGACGGCGTCTGCGCCGTTCGCTGCCGCCTCGTAGACCTGGTAGTCAGAGAAGACAAAGTCCTTCTGCATCACCGGCACTCTGTCCGGGCCGGCCACCGCCTTCACCATCCGCAAGTCGTCCAGCGTCCCAGAAAAGTGGCTCGCCTCGGTCAGTACCGAGATCGCTGAAGCACCGCCATAAACGAACGTTTTCGCCATCTTTGACGGATCAAGTTCTGGCGCAAGCGACCCGGCGGATGCTGAAGACCGTTTCATCTCCGTGATTACCGAAACACCGGGGCCCGAGAGAGCCGTATGGAAGTCCGAGTGTGACCCGGCAGATTCCGCAGCATTTCGTACCGCGGGCAGTGAAATTTCACGCTGCGCCGCAAGAAGCGCCTCTCGCTTATTGGCTATGATTTCGTCCAGCACCGTGCCGGTGTTCTTGCCGTGCGAGATCATCCTGCGCCCAGCTTCTGAGACAGCGCAGCCAGCGACTCCAGCTTTTCGAGAGCGTTTCCGCTGTCGATAGACTCGACCGCGAGGCCGGCGGCCTGTTCAAGCGTTTGCGCGTGTCCAACGGCCATCAATGCAGCAGCAGCGTTCATCACCACGACGGTGCGTGCTGCCGCCTCAACGTCGGAAGAACTCTTGCCTTCCAGCACCCCGTAGATCAGCCCGATGCTTTCCTCCACCGTGTTTGCGGTCAGGTCGCTACGTTTGTGCTCGGTAAGCCCGAAGTCACTTGCACTCACCGATCGCTCGGAGACCTGTCCGTTCCCTACCTCGTACACGTGAGATGAGCCCTCCGGGCTGATCTCATCCATACCGTCTTCCGAGTAAACGACGAAAGCACCGGACGTCCCGAGGATGTGCAACGCCTGTGCCACTTTTCCGGCGGCCATAGGGTCGCCCATGCCGATCACCTGATGGTCCGCGCCCGCCGGGTTGGTTAGAGGGCCAAGCAGGTTGAAAACGGTCCTGATGCCGATCTGTGGCCGCAGCGGTCCGGCGAACTTCATGGCCGGGTGGAACGCCTGGGCGAACATGAAGCCGATACCGACCTGTTCAAGGCAGGTCCGAACGTGGTCCGGTCCGAGATCAATCTTGACCCCTAGAGCTTCAAGCGCGTCTGCGCTCCCGGACGACGAAGACATCGCTCGATTCCCGTGTTTGGCGACGATCGCTCCAGCGCCGGCGGCCACGAACGCGGCCGTCGTAGAGATGTTGAAGGTCTTCTGGCCATCGCCACCGGTGCCACAGGTGTCCACGGTCGGCCCGTTAAACGTGACGTGCAACGACACGTCCCGCATGGAGCGTGCCATCCCGGCAATTTCTTCCGCTGTCTCGCCCTTCATGCGCAGTCCGGTTACAAATGCCCCGAACTGCGCCTCGCTGGCCTCGCCGCCCATGATCTGCCGCATCACGTCCGCAGCCGCATCGACCGGGAGATCCCGGCCTTCAACGACCTCAGTTATTGCTTCTTTGATGTCCATGAGTTTGCCTCAAGCGCCCACCGGCGCGGACTCAACGGGTGCTGACTTGTCCAGGAAGTTCTGGAGTAGGGTTTTGCCTACCTCCGTCAGGATAGATTCAGGGTGGAACTGTACGCCTTCCACGGGCAACTCACGATGGCGGATTCCCTGGATGATGCCACCCGGGCTGTGTGCCGTCACCTCTAGCACGTCCGGAATCGAGTCCGGATTGATGGCAAGAGAGTGATATCGGACGGCCTCGAATGGATCAGGCAGTCCGGCGAACACGCCTTTGCCGTCGTTTGAAATCATCGAGGTCTTGCCGTGCATGATTTCGCCCGCGTGTTCAACGCTTGCGCCGTACGCCTCGCCGATGCACTGATGACCGAGGCACACCCCCAGGACCGGGACGTGCTGCCCGAAGTGCCTGATGGCCTCGATGGACACGCCCGCGTTCATCGGCGTTGACGGTCCTGGGGACACCACGACGCGCTCAGGCTCCATCGCTATCAGCTCGTCGAGTCCGGCCGCATCGTTACGGACCACTTCGACCTCTGCCCCCAGTTCACACAGGTATTGGTACAGGTTGTAAGTAAAGCTGTCGTAGTTATCGATTAGTAGCAGCATTTTGTTATCTCCGGAGTTCTCCGAAGAGTTCAGGCTTGAGCACCTGGATACCTCGGATCGCCCGGGATTCGTTCCGGGTTGGGATTGATGGGCGCGCTTTCGGCCTTCGGTGGCTCCGGCGCGTCCGGCGCATTGATCGAGACCCTTACAGATGGGTCGCGTCCTGTCGTCCTGATGGAGTACTTCGTGCCAGCAGGAACGAACACGATGTCGCCGGGTCGGGCGTTCATCACTCCCTCATCGCCGATACGCCAGGAAATCTGACCGAACAACACGATCCAGAACTCGTCGTTGCCAGGGTTAATAAGATCGAAAACCGACTCGCTGGGCTGGTTGTAAATAACCCGAACCCGATTCCGATCGTTCACGATCACGTCTTCGCTCCAGGGCGTCTCTTCATGGGCCGCCAACAGATCGGACAGGCTTGTTCGTTGCTGATTTAGGAGTGAACTGTTGTCATTTGTAGCCATGGGTATCCGATCGTGTCACGACTAAGGCGTGCTGGTCCTGAGAAGGTGGTTGGTAAGCGGCAGATAAACGCCCCTGTGGGGCTTCAGTTTTCGCCCATATTTTCTTCTGCATGGTCGATGGCCCGCATCATCGCCGCCATCTTGTTGACCGTCTCCTGGTATTCGCCCTCCGGCGTCGAGTCGGCCACGATGCCGCCACCGGCCTGGACGTGTGCAACACCGTCCTTGAACACCATCGTCCTCAGTGAGATCGCCGTGTCCATGTTGCCGTTGTAGCTGAAGTAACCTGCTGCGCCTGCGTATCCGCCGCGTTGGTCGGGCTCCAGCTCTGCGATCAACTCCATCGCACGGACCTTTGGCGCTCCGGACACGGTGCCGGCAGGGAAGCCGGCGCGGAATGCGTCATAGGCGTCTAGGTCGTCCCGCAGCGTGCCGGTCACGTGCGATACGAGGTGCATTACGTGCGAGTAGCGCTCGACATCCATCATTTGCCTTACCTTCACGGTTCCGGGCTTGCACACCCGGCCGACATCGTTCCGGCCAAGATCGAGAAGCATCACGTGTTCCGCGCGCTCTTTTTCGTCTGATCGAAGCTCTTCCTCCAACGCAAGATCCTCTGCGGGGGTCGCTCCACGTCGTCGCGTTCCGGCGATCGGATGCAGCGCCATCTCGCCATCGATAACTTGGACCAGCATCTCCGGCGATGCTCCGACCAGTTGAAAACCGTCCAGGTTGATGTAGAACATGTACGGAGACGGGTTAACGGCCCTTAGTGATCGGTACAGGTCGAACGGCCGGACATCCGTACGGCGCGACATTCGGTGGGACAGAACCACCTGGATCACTTCGCCGTCGAAGATGTTCTTCTTGCCGACCTCGATCATGTGGTCGTAGTTGTCGCGGCTCATATTGGATTCGGCTTCGTAGCCGAGATCGCTGCCGTTGGCCGGAACAGCTTCTCCCGGTTCGCTTGTGCCACCGTAATCGGCGCCGCCCTCCGAGGAACGCATCCCGGGTTGAGGAGCTGAGATTCGCCGATACGCGTGACGTGGGAGTGGTCCCTGCAATCGGTTGACTAGTGTTTCCACTTTGTTGGTTGCATCCCGGTATGACGAC
>CAUZKS010000078.1:0-8170 GCA_963580625.1 Dehalococcoidia bacterium
CGGCGACCACCATTTCCGCCAACTCCTTCATGCCCTCGCCACCCTCGGCGAACCCGTTCGCCTCGGCAACGCCCTTTGCGCCGGCGACCAGCGCGGCAGTCTTGATCGCCTTCAACTCCTCCGGCGTGTCTTCAGGGAATCGGTTTATCGCCACCACAGCGTTTAACCCGAACAGGCTCGTTATTCGAAGGGCGTTCCGAAGGTTATCCGTCCCGATCTTGACCGCATCGGCGTTCGGCGTTGTCAGCTCTTTGAGATCGACCCCACCGTGATACTTCAGTCCTCGCACCGTGCATACAACCACCGCCGCATCGGGCTTCGGGCCGCCCTGTCTGACCTTGATGTCCATGAACTTCTCGAACCCGAGGTCGGCACCAAACCCCGCCTCGGTGACCACGTAATCAGCGGTCGCAACAGCAAGTTGATCCGCAAGGATGGAGCTGCAGCCGTGAGCGATGTTCCCGAACGGTCCCATATGGACGATCGCCGGTTGACCCTCAAGGGTCTGGCAGAGGTTGGGTTTCAGGGCGTCTCTCAGGAGGGCCATCATCGAGCCGACTCCTCCGATTTGATCTGCCGTTACGGGAGTTCGGTCGCGAGTCCATCCAACGACGATGTCCCCCAGCCGGTTACGCAGGTCTTCGTATCCGTCGGCAAGCGCCAGAATTGCCATGATCTCTGATGCGGCACTAATGTCATAACCGGTCTGCCGCATCGGGCCATCGCCGTTCAGGCCCACCGCTGCGTTGCGAAGGGCACGGTCCTCGGCATCGGTTACACGACGCCAGGTAATGCCTTCAGACTCAAACCCATCGATTTGATGCCGGTACACCACGTTGTCGGTCATTGCAGCGAGAAGGTTGTGGGCGGACATCATGGCGTGGAAATCGCCCGTGAGATGGAGGTTGATCTCCTCGGCCGGTTGTACCGTCGCCTTGCCCCCCCCGGTCCCACCGCCCTTGGCTCCGAATACCGGGCCCAGCGAGGGTTGCCGAATTGTCAGAGCGGGTCGCTTTCCGATCTTCGCCAACCCCTGAACCAGCCCAACGGCGGTCGTGGACTTACCTTCACCTGCGGGCGTCGGCGTGATTGCCGTAACGACGATCAACTTTCCGAGCTTGCCTCCGGAAACATTGGCAGGAAATGAGTCCAACGGAATCTTCGCTTTATCGCTCCCATACGGTTCGATATCACTAGCGGAAATTCCAAGATCGGACGCAACGTCAACTATCGGTCGCAATCAGTTCCTCCGGGATGTTGGCGGGTTATTGGCGCGGATTTAGGGGCATGTTTGCACGCGCCGGAACCACTGTCCGACATAGACGCACGATTGAGCCAGTTTCAGGAGACCCGCGTTTCGGCCAATCCCTCAACACTCCGGGGACACTTTAATCCCGGAGGAGGGTACTAGATCAAGCCGCGTCGGCGCACCCATGCGCCTCCAGCGGAGCCAAATACCAGCATCAATGCCACCCGGTTCCAGTGAATCACCCGATTTGGAATGAATGAGTTGACCACTACCGCAAACGTGAGCATCAGGCCTACCGCGACAACAGCCCAGATCACAGAGTTGGCCCATATTCTTCGCGCGGTCGTGCGTGCCTAGCGCGCTTTTCTGTTGCTATTCAAATTATCTCCACATCGATAGGAAAACGTTCATATCACTCAGATGCAACAAGCCGAGGCGACGATACCAGAGCGATCCTTCAGCGTTTTTCTTTTCTCGCATTTACAGATCAACACATACGACCGAGAGCCGAACGCGCGGAGCAAGCCCCGCCCCTACAAGTGCCAGGTCCGGCCACCCTGCGCCCTCTCCCGACTGGGAGAAGGCGCAGGGTGAGGGGGCGTTCGCTGAAAACGGACGAGGCCAAGCGCGTACTCCGGCCCTTCGAGAACCTCGGTGCGCGGGTGTTCGTCTCAGGGAACGAGTATTCGGCTCAGCATGCGGTTTCGGCATGACGTCATCACGCCAAAAGAGACACAGGTTCACACCCTCATTCCCACGCAGGTGGGAGTCCAGAAGAACTTGACCCCACGGTTACAAGCCTCAGGCGCGCAGACCGTGTCTGGATTCCCAACTTCTCGGGAATGACGGGAATATTGACGACCCCGTAACGCGAAGAGGAGCGGTGCTCAATGCGCCGCCCCTCTTTCATGTTCCCGGATGATCCCTAGATGAACAGGGGGCCGAAGATTACCGACACGACAGCCATCAGCTTCAACAGGATGTTGATCGCCGGGCCGGAGGTGTCTTTGAACGGGTCGCCGACCGTGTCACCGGCAACCGCAGCGGCGTGTGCATCAGTGCCCTTGCCGCCATGATGTCCAAGTTCCACGTACTTCTTGGCGTTGTCCCATGCGCCGCCCGCGTTCGCCATAAAGATGGCGAGCAGGAAGCCGGACACGATGGAACCGATCAATAGTCCACCCAGCGCTTCGGCGGAGACCAGAGCGCCAACGAGAATCGGCGACACAACCGCAATGAGTCCGGGCAGGAACATCGCCTTGAGCGCGCCCTGCGTGCTGATGTCCACGGCGCGAGCGGCGTCCGGCTTGACGCCTTCTTTGCCCTCACGCAATCCGGGGATCTCCCGGAACTGACGCCGGACTTCGACGATCATAGCGTTCGCCGCCGTCCCGACCGCTTGCATCGTCAGAGCCGCGAACAGGAAAGGCAGCATGCCGCCGATGATCATTCCGATCAGAACCTGTGGATTGATGATGGACAGGTCTGCCGCCTCGATGCCTGTCACGGTCACGTAAACCACCATCAGTGCCAGCGCCGTCAGGACGGCGGAACCGATGGCAAAACCTTTTCCGGTCGCCGCTGTCGTGTTGCCCAGGGCATCCAGCGCATCGGTGCGTTCGCGAACTTCGGGGTCCAGGTGACCCTGCTCGGCGATCCCACCGGCGTTGTCTGCTACAGGTCCGTAGGCATCGGTCGCAAGTGTGATCCCGAGCGTGGAGAGCATCCCCACGGCGGCCAACGCAACACCGTAAAGCCCGGCGAGCTGGTCAGCGATGTAGATGCCGGTAACGATGGCGAGCGCTGGGATCACGGTGCTGAGAAGGCCCATCGCTATTCCCGCGATGACCACCGACCCAGCCCCGGTCTCTGACTGTTTCGCTATCCACTGGGTTGGTTTGTTTTCGTAGGAAGTGAAGTACTCCGTGGCGGTGCCGATCACCTGACCGACGACCAGACCCGTGACCACTACCCAGAACAGCTCGAATGGCAGATCCAGCCAGTAGATCATGAGGGCCGTGGCGGCAAGCGCCAGAATTCCGGCCCCGAAAATGCCCGTACGAAGCGACCAGAGCAGTCTGCCCATGGTGGCGTCCGGTCCGGTTCGTACGAGGAAGGTTCCGATGATCGAGGCGATAATCCCGATGCCGGCGATGGCCATCGGCAGAACCAGCAACGCGGAATCGAATCCGCCCTCTTGGAGTGAGAAGAACCCGGCGCCGACCGCGGCCAGAGCCAGAGAGGCGATCATCGCCCCGACGTAAGACTCAAACAGGTCAGCGCCCATACCCGCCACGTCGCCTACGTTGTCGCCTACGTTGTCCGCGATCGTAGCCGGGTTGCGGGGATCGTCCTCCGGAATGCCAGCTTCCACCTTGCCCACGAGGTCAGCGCCGACGTCCGCCGCTTTCGTGTAGATTCCACCACCAACACGGGCAAACAGCGCAATCGAGGACGCGCCAAAGGCGAAACCGGCCACGATGTTCGGGTCCTGGAATATGGACCACAAAATCACGATGCCGAGCAGACCGATACCCGTGACGGTCAGCCCCATCACCGTGCCGCTGCCAAACGCCACACGCAGGGCCGGATTAAGTCCTTCCTGTGCCGCCGTAGCGGTCCGTGTATTGGCACGCACGGCGATGCTCATCCCGACGTAGCCGGCAAGGGCGGACCCTATGGCGCCGAGAAGGTATGCGATGGCCGTCCAAGGCCCTTCCGCATCCACCCCGGCTTTTTGAGCGATGTCGTTCAGTTCGTTGATCTTGGGGTCATCTAGGACGTTGTAGTCAACGAACACGCCAATGATCACGGCGACAACAACCACGAAGACGGCCAGGATCATATACTCACGTTTGAGGAAGGCGTTTGCACCCTCCTTGATGAGATTACCGATCTCCCGGACTTCCTCCGAGCCCTGGTCTTTCCGAAGCACTCCAATCGCAGTTATGGCGGCGGCGATCAGCCCGATAACCCCGGCGACTATCGCGAACCAGAGGAGCTCGGGGGCGTCTTTCATCGGATCCAAATTCCATACTCCTTAAGCGACTTGAACATCAGGTGAGAGCGATCAGATATCACCCTCAGACCGTTCATCGAAATTCGGCGCCTGTTATCGGGCGTCGAATTCGGTTTGATTCCACATACCAAAACTTTGTGATTTCCAGCACGCAACGCTATCACCCGTCCGGTGAAAGGGTCAATGAGAATGAGGCTCTATTACGAAATTCGTAACCAGTGACGCAAGTTCTATCGTGGACTGACTTACCCCGTCCACAACGGACATGTTTGGGAACAGTGGCGCTCCGATCGCAGTCGCATAAACTGCCTAACTCTGATCGAAGCGCCTAGTGTCTTTAAGTCTTGCAGACCCCATTTGACTCGGTCACTGTTCCGGCTGCCGGGTCAAATATCCAAGTGTGGGAGTTAAGGCCGATTGACGCTACCAGCTCCCATGTATCACCTACAACCTTGACCGAGCTGTAGCCGCCAGCCGGGGCGTCGCAATCGTTCGCCTTGATAATCTCTTTGGCGCGGGCTCCGGCCTCCTCTTCGGTCAAGCCACCTGGGGTTGGGCCGGCGTCATCGCCACCGCTACTGCAGGCGGCAAAGATGGTCAGCGAGGCTATGCTGACCAGAATCAAGATTATCCACGTAGATCGCATATGTTTCCCTTTTGGATTGTGTGCCCCCGACATTTCGGGGAAACGCGGCCATGACACTCGTTCTACGATCACAGTAACAGACCCCTGAGGCAACTCCTGTTGTCGTTGGAACCCATCTGTCGAAGTTACGTTTGCGGAGGCAGACGCGCGGACGTGATTCTGGGATTGCTCTGAAGGGCGGGGAGTGTAGCATGTGACGACCGCCAATTCGCCGTCTGGAAAGACTTCACACACGCCGAATTACCGGACTTGATTGGACACCACACCAGCCCATATCGGACCGTAAAACATGCCTGACTACGCCGTTAACGAGGATCAACTACTCGGGTGGATCGATTCCCTCTCCAACTGGGGACGCTGGGGCGACGATGATGAGCTTGGAACCCTCAACAACCTGTCTCCAGAGTTGACCAAACGTGCGTTAGCCCTTGTCGAGGACGGCACTACCGTAAGTTGCGCCGCCCCGCTCACCTTCAACCAGGCTGAGTTGGACGTACCCCGCCCGCCCGTCCACTACATGGTCGGCGCCGGCGAGGCGTACCGCCCGGGCGACGGCCCCGGCCGACAGGTGGCGATGGATTTCTTCGGACTTATCTTCCACGGCCACACCGTGACTCACCTGGACAGCCATGCTCACTTCATGTGGGACGGCCACCTGTACAACGGACGACCTTCATCATCCGTCAAGATCGGTGAAGGCGCGACGGAGGGCGATATCACCGTCGCCCACAAAGGAATCGTCACGCGTGGGATCCTCGTGGACGCGGCTCGAGGACGAGGAGTCGATTTCATTGAGCGCGGAGATGGTGTCAGCCTGGCGGATATCGAAAAGGCTGAAAAAGACGGCGGATTTACGGTCGGCAAGGGCGACGTGTTGTTTCTGCGCACGGGCCAGTTCGGCGAACGCCAGAGAAGCGGCCCGGTGGATGTGAACGTCGCCGGCTCTTCCGGCCCCCTTCCCGAGTTGCTTCCGTTCTTCAAAGAACGCGACATCGCAGTCATGGGCTCGGACACAGGGAACGACGTGACGCCGACTCAGTCAGAAATCTTCACCAACCCGGTACACCAGGTGTTCATCCCGGCGATGGGCGGTTGGATCCTGGACAACGCATGGCTGGACGATCTCGCAGAGGAGTGCGCACGACGGGGCCGATGGGAGTTCCTGATCAATATCCTGCCGCTAAGGCTAAACAACGTGACAGGATCCCCGGTAAACCCGGTGGCGGTGTTTTAAAGGGCACGCCGTAGGGGCTGGGCTTGCTCCGCCCGCACGGTTGATAGGCTGGTGGCGGGGTACTCCTATGTGCGTACCATCGTCCAGCTAAAACCGTGTCCTGAGGCTTTCGAAGGACCGGATTGGTACAGCAACACGTTTGGCCTTTGCTGCTTTTCAAGCGACAACTCCCTCTCCCTCGCTATCCCTCTACTGCGCCTTTTTCACCTTCCCGCGTGCGATAGTTCCGATCTATTACGCGATACCAGCGCGTAGATAAACGTTCGGCCGCGATCTCCTCCCCGTGCTGGCCAACGACACCGCGTCCAGCATCGGCGGGGCCGGAATTACGAGAACCATCACTGCCATCAAAATCCGGGCTCATCAACCGGTGCCGACCGGGGTCCCGTAAATGGCGACCGCTTCGCGGACGGGAGCGAAGGTCAGGCGGTGCCCGAAGACGGGTCCACGCTCGCGCAGAGCTTCAAGGTGCGTGGCAGTGCCGTAGCCCTTGTGCGCAGCAAATCCGTATCCGGGGAATCTCGTGTCCCACACTGTCGCCATAAGTCGATCACGTGTGACCTTGGCGATGATGGAAGCCGCCGCGATACTTCGGCATCGTGCATCGCCCTTGATCATCGATGTCTGCGGAAGGGATATGCCCGGCAGTTCCAGCGCATCTATCAGCAGGTGGTCTGGAACCGGTTCAAGCAGATCTATCGCCCGGCCCATCGCTATTCGCGTGGCGGCGACGATCCCAAACTTATCTATCTCGGCCGCATCCGCTGCCCCGCACGCGTAACCGATGGCGTTCTGTTCGATATAAACCGCGGCCCGATCACGTTGATCGGGGGTGAGTTGCTTGCTGTCACGTATCAGCTCAAGACCCTCTTCCGGCAATACCGAAGGAAGAATCACAGCGCCGGCCACTACCGGTCCGGCAAGTGTGCCGCGTCCGACCTCATCGACACCAGCCGCAGTGTTGTATCCCTGTTGCCGAAGAGCCGACTCGAAAGAGTCATCTGGGAGGGTCCGTTTGATTGTTTTGGCCAACGTCGAGCCATACCTTATTAGTCTACTTCGGACTTCACTGAACGCGTCGTCACGGTGTGACATTCGGTCGCCGGAGCATACGTGTTCCCCGGTGCTTCTAGAGCGTCGACATTCAGTTTTTGCGCGCCCTGCGGACCGCATCAGTCAGAGTTTAGTTATTCAGGCCTCGAAGCATGCCGCGCAGATATGCGACCTGTCCGAAGTGTTGAGCTTCCTCGATGAGAACATGCCCCAGCACCCACGCGATCGTCGGCGGTTCGCCGCGTGCGCCTTCTCGCGTCTGACTCAGGTCAGATGACGTGACTTTGGCCAGGTTCTTCAGGCTCTGGGCGCGGACGGCATCGAAGTATTCCAGGATGTCTGCCATGCCTAATTGCGGAAACTCGGCAACCGTCTCGGCGCTGTCTCCGGCGCCGCTTCGCTCGGCTGGCAATCGCAACTTCGTGCAGAAATCACCGGCCGTCCACACGGGCTCGCCCTGACCGATATAACGGTTATACCAGTGGTCCTCCGCCCGTGCCATGTGCCACATGGTCCACGCTATGTGGTTCGAGTTCGGTGTCGGTTGCCAGTACAACTCCGCAGGGGTCAGGCCATCGACGGCCGATTTCACGCCGGTCAGGTACTCATCCAGGCCGTTTCGAGCGACATCCCTGTGGTCCATGCAAATCACCTTTTATTTTCAGCGGTATGGGCAGAAACTGAAGGCTACCCGTCGTGATGTAGTCAGACAACTCGAAAAACGAAGTGATTTCATCCGGTTCACCGTCGTGATGCGATGTCGCGTCTTCAGAGGAGACTCAATTGCCGATTCGACGCAATCTAAAGCGGTGCACGGATCTGGTGTTACAAGGTCTGGTCGCGTGGGGCTTGGGAGGAATGAGGCGTTTTGTCCGAGTCTTCAAGCCGGCATTTCAGGCGCCCGAAATGCCGGCGCGGGCGATCGCCATACGCCCCTACAGCGTTGTCGTCGAAGCGCCCTCTAATGCG
>CAUZKS010000079.1:0-8169 GCA_963580625.1 Dehalococcoidia bacterium
ACAACGCCAACTTTTTCGGGAACGGCACGGCGCAGATTTGACCTTCCTCGCCTTCACCGCACATGCTGTCGCCCGGGCGCTCAGAGACAATCCGCTCGTCAACTCCAGTTGGGAAGACGGAAAGATCCGTCTGAAAGGTCGCGTGAACCTCGGACTTGCTGTTGCCGCGCCGGACGGACTTGTCGTGCCCGTAATCCACGACGCTGATCGCGAAGGAATCTCGGGCCTCGCACAGCGTATCGCGCCACTTGTCGAGCGCGCTAGGTCCGGCTCTCTGACCCTGCCCGACGTCCAGGGCGGGACCTTCACGCTGAACAACACCGGAGCGCTGGGCTCAGTGCTAGGCGGGGCGATCATCAACCACCCACAGGCCGCTATCGTTACGACAGAATCGATAGCCAAGCGGCCCGTGGTTATCTTCGGTCCAGGCGGAGACGCAATAGCGATCAGGTCCATGATGAACATCTGCCTGTCGTTCGACCACCGGATCATCGACGGCGCCGAGGCGTCTGCGTTCATGCAGAGTTTCAAGCGTGAGCTTGAAGCCTGGACAGCCGATTCGGAGCTCAACTAGCCCGGGCAATCCCGGCAGTTGTTGACGTGTCTGACGCCATGAAGGCCCGATGGATTGGGACACAGGGGTACGAAGACGCGCTATCGCTACAACGGGAGCTTCACGAGTCTCGAGTAGCGGGCGACATCCCGGACACCGTGCTCCTGCTTGAGCACTCCAACGTCATCACCATGGGTCGCCGGGCTGTGGATTCACACGTTGTTTCTGACGCAGCGACCCTGGCCGCGGCCGGGGTCGAGCTGAGAGAGACCGACCGCGGGGGAGAGGCCACATATCACGGCCCGGGTCAACTGGTCGTTTACCCGATCGCCGATCTACGCGCCCTCGGCCTGGGCCCAGTCACGTACGTCGCAGCGCTGGAGCAGGCGATCATCGACACGCTGGGCGTTTATCTGGTCGAGGCACACCGGGTATCCGGCAGAACCGGTATCTGGGTGGACGGAGACGGCGTTGATCCCGGCGAGAGCAACAACCCGTCGGGACGGAAGATCGCCGCGATCGGCGTACGGATCAGCCGGGGAGTGGCGATGCACGGCCTCGCCCTGAACGTATCAACGGACCTCTCGATGTTTAACCACATCGTGCCCTGCGGCATGCCTGGACTGGACGTAACCTCCATAGAGGCAGAGCAAGGCGCGGCACCGCCTGTGAGGATCGTTGCCGAGGAACTCGCTGGCAAGTTGGGCGTGGCACTAGGCGTTCGCTACGACGGCGCCGTTGACGTGGCGACGGCACAGCTCCAGGCACGCCCTGTCCGACTCCGCTGTTAAGACGCCGGCAGCGGACCACATTCGATGCCAGTGATTCAAGTAACCAACGGCGCATCAGGTTGTAGCTCACGGGAATCCCCCGACTCAACCCTCGGCCGATCTGAACGCGAAGACTTTCGATAGTGCCGCAACACGAGGCTCTCACGCGGACCGACGTGTTCTGGCTCAAGCTCAAACGCGTACATGTCGGTATCGAACCCGCCCGTCATGCACTGTAAATGACCGACGATCGGCAGGCCGTCCTACTGAGTGATATCGCGGAGTTCGATCTCAAGTGCGGCCGTAACTTCCTCATGTGCAGGGCCCCTGCGTGAAACCCATATGATGCCCATATACGAGTCTTGAACCAGGATTTAACGCTTCGAGAAAGCTATTCGGGCCAGGAGCGGGATTCGATGTACCGATGTGCAGCTATAGCCGCGGTAGCGCCGTCACCGGCCGAGGTGACGAGCTGCCGGGCGGATCCAGATCGAATGTCCCCAACAGCATACAAACCGGGCGACGACGTGCCCATAGATACGTCAGTTTCGACATGTCCGCCGCCGTCCAGGCCAACGAACCCGGACAGATAGGATGACCGTGGATCGGTGCCGACAAAGATGAACACACCGGCAACGTCCAACGTCGACTCCTCTCCTGTGCCAGCGTCCTTCACTCTCACACCGTTCACTCCAGCGTCGCCGCCAAGTACAGCGATCACTGTCTGGCCAAACCTGACCTCGATCTTGGCGTTGTCGCGCACGCGCTCCTGAATGTGTGCCTGCCCGGAGAACTCATCGCCCCGCACAAGCATGATCACGTTGGAAACAAAAGCTGTAAGCGACAACGCCTCGTCCAAGGCACTGTCACCGCCACCAACGACGGCGACTGTCTCGTCCAGGAAAAACGCTCCATCGCACGTTGCGCAGTTTGAAACGCCCCGTCCGCGGAACTCCTCCTCTCCTTCAACGCCAAGATTGGAGAAGTCAGACCCGGTGGCAGCGATCACCGCCTTGGCGCGGAACGTGCCTTCTGGCGTGGAGAGCGAAAGGTAAGGCTCCTGAGACTCCAGCGACTCGACCTCAGTAAACATCCGAACATCCGCACCGGCCGCAGAAGCCTGTCGTTCGATCAACGGTGCGAGATCAGCGCCAAGAAGCCCGTCAGGGAACCCTGGGAAGTTTTCGATCTTCTCCGCGTTGATGATCTGGCCGCCGGGCATCATTCCCTCAAGCACAACGGTCTTCAGTCCCAGGCGTGCGCCGTACATGGCCGCGGTCAAACCTCCGGCCCCGGCCCCGATAACAACAAGATCAAACCCCTCAACCTGTTCAGTCATCCCGTTAAGCACTCCCTGAGTTGGTCGCAGTATCTAGTCGGCAAAATAAATAACGGGCCAAGACGCTCTCGAATAGCCGCCCGGCAGGGCTAGATCATCCCTTGTTCTCTGACCTGTTTGAGTGATGTTTCGAAGGCTTCTAGGGTTTTGGCGATGTCTTCTCCGGAGTGGACCGCCATCATCAAGAAGCGCCGGCCATTGTCGACGCCGTTGTTGAACATTGCCATCTTGAACTCGTGATCGGCGTCCTTGCTGATCGGCGTTCCAGACGGCGTGCCCTGGATGATGCCCCACTCGTCGATCTCGGCGTCGATGCCGATACGGGTGTGGATCATAGATCCGATGCCGTACGCGTGCCCGGGAATTTCAACGCGGCCGAAAACCTCGTTGATCCCTTCTTTGAGCTTCTGTCCCGCCGCGTCCGCCTTCTCGTTCACATCGCCATTCGCCACCATCTCCAGAGCGGCTATTCCGGCGACCGCCGATAGCGGGTTTCCGTTGAACGTCCCCTGGTGCAGCATCTGACCGCGCTCGATCGTGTTCAGGATGTCCGCCTTGCCTGCAACCGCGCCGCCGGGCAGCCCACCACCCAGGATTTTTGCGAGCGTGCACAGGTCCGGGGTGACACCCCACAACTCCTGTGTCCCGCCTCTGGATGAGCGGAATCCGGTCACGACCTCGTCTAGGATGAAGACAACGTCGTGCTTTGTCGTCACGTCCCGAATTTCCTGCAAGAAGTCTGGGTGGATCGGCGTGCCGCCCATGTGTGCGCCAGTAGATTCTATGATGACGGCGGCGACATCGTTTGCCTCAATCGCCGCCTCTACCGCGCCGATGTCGCCCGGCTGAAGTACGATCATAGTGTCCAGAACTTCGCCCGGGATGCCGCCCATACCAGTGAGATTGCCGGCGTTTGCGTAATCAGACCAGCCGTGGAAATGGTCGAAGAACTTGATGATCTTTGAACGCCCGTTGTAAGCACGCGCCATGCGCATCGCCATCATCACGGCTTCCGTGCCGGAGGACGTGAAACGAACCTTCTCGGCACACGGGATCAGCTGTTTCACAAGGTCAGCCCATCGGATTTCAAGATCTGAGGAAGCGCTCAGGTGTGTTCCCAGGGCCATCCGATCCTGGACCGCCTTGACGATGGCCGGGTTCGCCTGTCCAAGGATCATGGAACCGTGTCCAGTGTTGTACTCAACGTACTCGTTGCCGTCCACGTCCCACTTACGGCTGCCGAGGCCGTGGGTCATGTGCACTGGGAACGGCGTCATGTTGCGAGCCTCGTGGGTGACTCCTTTGGGGAAGTTCAACTTTGCCCGTTCGTACAGCTCCGCCGATTTCGGGTGCAACTCGTAGTAGCGGTCCTCGATAGCGGTCCGAGCCATTGGTAAGGCCTCCGTATTTGCGTTCCGTATTTGATGATCCAGGTTATTCACCGGGCCCCGTAGCTCTGGGGTACCGAATCGCTGCTATTCTATGCGCTCGAAATCACGTACTGCCACGTGTGTCCATCGGCTTTGGATCTGTGGCATCACATATCCTCCATATTCCAGATCAAATCAGGTGATAACCGTGCCAGAGAGCTTCATTACGCATCTTCAGTGCAGCAACTGCGGTGAAACCTACGACGACCGCGATCCAATGCGCACATGCCCTGCATGCGAAAAGGTACTATTCGCCCGGTACGATCTGGAAAAGGCAGCAGGCGCAAAGGCTGAACTGAAGGACCGCGACCCGAACATGTGGCGCTACCGCGAGGTGATGCCCGTGAGGGACCCGGCCAACATCATCACGCTCGGCGAGGGCATGACCCCGATGATCGACGCCAAACGCCTTGCAACAGAGGTGGGCTCCCCGGGTTTGCTGTTAAAGGACGAGGGCGTTTGCCCGACGGGGTCCTTTAAGGCACGCGGTCTGTCAGCCGCCGTTTCCAAGGCCAAAGAGCTGGACCTCATGAAACTCACCATGCCATCAGCCGGAAACGCCGCCGGAGCGATGGCCGCGTACGCCGCGGCGGGCGGGCTCGAATCCAATGTGTTCATGCCAAAGGACGCACCCTCTGCCAACCAGGCCGAGTGTCTTGCATACGGCGCAAACCTGACACTGGTTGACGGCTTCATTAACGACGCCGGTCGCATATCCGGAGAAGCGGCCGCAGAGCGCGGCCTGTTTGATGTGTCGACCCTCAAAGAGCCGTATCGGGCAGAGGGCAAGAAGACGATGGGATACGAGATCGCCGAACAGTTGGGTTGGAAGCTGCCCGACGTGATCGTGTACCCGACAGGCGGCGGCACGGGAATTGTCGGCATGTGGAAGGCATTCAGCGAAATGGAATGCATGGGCTGGATCGGACCGGAGCGTCCACGCATGGTGATGGTCCAGGCGGAAGGCTGCGCCCCGTTCGTCAAGGCGTTCAAAGCCGGCAAGCGTTATGCCGAGCTGTTCCCGAACCCACACACAATTGCAGCCGGGATGCGAGTTCCGATCGGAATCGGCGACTACCTTGTGATCGACGCCGTTCGTGAAAGCAACGGAACAGGGCTTACCGTCACCGACGATGAGATGGTTCGTGGCGTGAGAGACCTGTCTTCATACGAGGGCATATTCGCTGCGCCGGAGGGCGGGGCATTAGTCGGCGCACTCAGGAAGATGCTCAACGACGGGACCGTCAGCCGGGACGAGCGCGTCCTGCTCCTTGTTACGGGCTCCGGCCTCAAGTACCTGGACGTTCTTACCCCTGCGCTAGCTGCGCTGGCATAGACACCCTCCGACAATCTGGCGCTCGTAGTACCCTAAGCCGGATGCCGAAAAGTGCCGGGATTAGTCCGAGAAAGTCACACATGGTCGATATAGCAGATCGCACGACAGCCATCGGCGTGGCACAGGGCGTTGGATGGTCCCTACATGAGTCGTACGTATACAACGAGGGGGGCCGGATAACCAACTCCAGCCTGCTCGACTATCGCATGCCGATAGCCTTAGACCTGCCCCGCATCAATATCGAGCTGATAGAGGTACCCGCGTCAGATGGTCCGTACGGAGTAAGGGGCGTTGACGAGGTGCCGATAGTGCCGCCCGCTGGCACACTGGCAAACTGGCAAACGCCATTTACGACGCGATAGGCCACCGGATGTATCGTCTGCCGATGAGTCCGGGAAACGTGTGGCCAACCACGCGTCTGAAAGAACGGACTGTCTGTCGATAGACGATGCCCAGATGGCCGGAGCAACCACGGTGGCCGGAGTCGACATCCCGAACGACGAGTAACGGACTGATATCGCGATAACCAATCGACGAGCACGGTATCCCTCCAAAACACAAGTTGAATCAGGTTTACACAAGTCAAGTAAGACTTGAAGGTGCGTCATGGAAAATACAGTCGGATTTGAGGCGCTCTGCCCAACATCATTCCTGGACCGGAGCGCCTCCGTTTACCCGGACAAGGCGGCCGTCGTATACGGGGACACGACCTACTCGTATGCTGAGTTTTCGGACCGCGTCAGGCAACTGGCATCGGCGCTGAAACAAGCAGGAGTCGAGTACGGCGATAAGGTCGCATTCCTCGTGCCGAACATCCCGGCGATGCTGGAAGGGCATTACGGCCCGATGCGGCTCGGCGCAGTCCTCGTGGCGATCAACATCCGGCTGTCCGCTCGTGAGATCTCCTACATCCTGAACCACTCCGGTGCAAAGGTGCTGGTGTTCGATTCCGAGTACGCGTCGGTCATAGGGTCCATCAAAGGCGAAGTGCCCGGCGTAACCACATTTGTGCAGGCGGTCGATACCTTTCCACGGGCTGACGATATCGAAGGTCCCGACTACGAAGAGTTTCTGGCCTCAGCCCCGGACGAGGATCCCTCGGTAAGACTTAATTCTGAGATGGACTCGATCGCGATCGACTACACGTCCGGCACGACCGGCATGCCGAAAGGCGTCGAGTACAGCGGGCGCGGCGCGTATCTCTCGGCGCTCGGAGAAGCACTCGAGATCGGTATCAACTGGCGCAGCGTGTATCTGTGGACTCTCCCTATGTTTCACTGCAACGGCTGGTGCTTTACATGGGCCGTAACCGCAGTCGGCGGCACCCACGTCTGCCTCCGTCGCGTGGACGCTGGAGATGTGTATGACCTCGTGTCCAACAAGGGCGTGAGTCACATGTGCGCCGCTCCGACGGTGCTCACAGCGCTCTACTCCTCGCCGCTCGCCGGTGAGGGCAAGCTGGCCGATGTACGGATCATGACAGCGGGAGCACCACCAGCTCCACAGGTCATCCGATCTATAGAAGACATGGGCGCGGTGATCGTCCACACGTACGGCCTCACCGAGACGTACGGTCCGATAACCGTTTCAGCAGAGCAACCCGATTGGGATTCGATGGAGATTCACAAGCGGGCGGATCTGAAATCACGCCAGGGCGTGCCGTTCATCCTTGCCGAGCCAGGCTTAAGAGTGGTGGACGAGAACATGAACGACGTTCCGCGCGACGCCGAGACGATGGGAGAAGTTGTGATGCGCGGGAACATGGTGATGTCTGGTTACTACAACGACCCGGAAGCGACGGCGACGGCATTTGCCGGTGGATGGTTTCACTCCGGGGATCTTGGCGTGTGGCACCCGGACGGATATGTCGAACTCCGAGACCGCGCCAAAGACGTCATCATCTCGGGCGGAGAGAACATCTCCAGCCAGGAGGTCGAGAAGGCAATCATGGAGCATCCTTCCGTGATGGAGGTGTGCATCGTCGGTGTGCCGGACGAGCGTTGGGGCGAGGTGCCAAAAGCCTTCATCGTCAAAAACGAGGGTGCAGAGGCGTCTGCGGAAGAGATAATTGAGTTCTGCCGTGAACGGATTGCGCACTTCAAAGCGCCCAAGCACGTCGAGTTCGGCGAGCTGCCCAAGACGGCAACCGGGAAAATTCAAAAATTCGTTCTTCGAGACAAGGAGTGGGCTGGACATGACAGGCGTATCAACTGAGGCTGAGGCGCAGGACCTGATTTTGGACGAAATTCAGGATGGGGTTGCTATCCTCACGCTCAACAACCCGCGGCGGCGTAACGCAGTTTCGTCGGAACTTCTCACCCTTTTGAAGGAAAAGTTGGACGCGGTCGCCGTGAACGAAGAGGTGAGGGTGGTCATCATCCGGGCCGAGGGCCCGGTATATAGCTCCGGCCACGATCTGAAAGAGCTTCTTGAGGGCGATGAGGCAAACAATGCCCACGTTTTTGGCATGGCAACGATCGTCATGGAGGCGATTCGTCTCCTGCCGCAGCCTGTTATCGCCGAGGTAGGCGGACTGGCGACAGCCGCGGGCTGCCAGCTCGTTGCATCGTGTGACATGGCGGTCGCGTCTGAAGAGGCGCGGTTTGCGACGCCCGGCGTGCGCAACGGCCTGTTCTGCATTACCCCGGGGGTCGCGCTGGCTCGTGCGGTGCCTAAGAAGAAGGCCATGGAGATGCTTCTCACCGGTCTGCCGATCTCGGCCGACGAGGCGCTCCAGTTCG
>CAUZKS010000080.1:0-8041 GCA_963580625.1 Dehalococcoidia bacterium
CCACGCGGATGGTCAGCGGGTCCAGCGTCACGTTGCGCGAAACCGTACGAGTCATGATCCGTGGCTGCCGGCGCAGCACAGCGAACTCGATAACGGCGTCCGGGTCTTTCACCACCGCCTGGCAGGCAAGCCGGTAGTTGTCGTTCAGCAGAAACTGCTCAGACTCGGTTGGATCGTTGAGGGCCTCGGCCCCGAGCCTCACCTCGACGATGCACTCGTGGCACTCACCGGTCCGCCCGCAAGAGGTCGGCACGCGGACGCTCAGCGCGTCCGCGTAGTCGAAGATGCTCTGATCGGCGACAAGTTCAAGTATCTGGTCGCCGTGATGTAGGGGAGACATTCGTTAGTCAGTTGCTCGCTGAGGTGTTTTGAGTAAACCGCTGTGGGCGTTCAAAGGGTGAGAATATCCATGGCCGGTGGTAGCTCGACCTACGTTTCCCACGCCGACCGGTAATCGATCTCATCGCTTCCGGTGCAGATCGCCTTTTCTCCGACGACTTTGAAGAACTGATTTCGGCAAGGGAACTTCGCCGTGCACCGTGACTTTGCGTCCTTGTACGGGCAACGGGTCTGGCCGGGAATGGCGGCGGTCTCAGAGATATCGGAGTAGATATCCATGAGCCGTGACGTGCTCGCCCGCAAACGATCCGGGTCCACCGATTTCTTCGGCGGGACATTGTCTGTTGATTCCGCCATGTTGACCTCCTCCCTGAACCAGGGTTGGCCAATATCTTGTCGTCGATTATCTGTGTGGGAGCGCTATTAGGCGTTTGCGGCCCTGGCCATAGCGATCAACTCTTTGGCCTTTTCCACACATGTGATGGCGTTGTCCGCATATCCATCTGCACCCATATCGTCGGCAAACTCTTGCGTTACAGGAGCGCCGCCGGTCATGAACTTGTACTCGTCACGCAGCCCCATGTCCTCAAACTCGATGATGGTGCGCCCCATGTTTGGCATCGTCGTCGTGAGAAGTGCGGACATCATCACAAGGTCCGCGCCGTTCTCGTCTGCCGCCTCGATGAACTCGTCCGGCTTCGTGTCTACGCCGAGGTCATGCACCACAAAACCAGCCCCGCGCATCATCATGATGCAGAGGTTCTTGCCGATATCGTGGAGATCACCCTTCACGGTCCCGAAAACGGCGGTGCCTATCGGCTCCACACCGGACGCCGAAAGGATCGGGTCGATATGAGCCATTCCGGCCTTCATTGCCCGTGCTGCGATGAGCACTTCGGGGACGAAGATGATGTTGTCCCGGAATTTGACGCCGACGACGGCCATCCCAGAGATAAGCCCTTCGTCCAAGACATCGTTGGCCTCACGGCCTTCGCCAAGCGCCTGTTGCGTAAGCTCATCAACGGCGTGGTGGTTGCCGGTGATCAGGCTGTACGCCATCTCCTGCATGAGTGCGTCGCCCGCTTCGATTTGCTCGAGGATCATTTCACGCTCGTCTTCACGCGTGACGTACTCGAACTCTCTAGCGAGGCCTTCATGAACGATTGGCAAGTTTGAATCTCCGATTGAACCAGGCTAGACACCGTGTACGTAACAGGGCGACTTAGATCAAGCGATATAGATACATAAACATATCGTTATATATCTGTCAATACAAGGTTACCGCGCGTTAGACCGGGTACTGGCACCCGGTCCGGCGGGAGTTAGAGACGCTCGGCACTCCAGTCTTTGACCGCGTCCGGGATGGCCAGGAGATTCTGGAGTTTCGTCTGGAGGGGTATGGCGCACTCCG
Source organism: Dehalococcoidia bacterium (assembly GCA_963580625.1). Taxonomy (GTDB): domain Bacteria; phylum Chloroflexota; class Dehalococcoidia; order Lucifugimonadales; family Lucifugimonadaceae. The sequence goes on from CAUZKS010000080.1 coordinate 1,751, forward strand.
GAGCGATCATCTGTACGCCTGCCTCGAGGCAGGCGTACACCTCTTTACGGACCTCAGCAGGCCCGCGTGAGTAGAGGGTTTCAGGGTTATTGATGTTGCCCACAAGGCTTATCCCGCCATCCACGGCGTCCATCGCCGCCTGCGGTTCGTTTCTGGAGTCGAAGTGGAAGGCAGCCATGCCTGTCTGTGCGATGTACGGCATTCGGTCCAGTGTCTGGCCACAGATGTGGAGGATGAGCGGGGCGTCGATTCGCTCCGCCATCTCAGTGTGGATGTCCTGCAAGAAGCGCTTGTAGTACTCGCCCGACACCAGATCTCCGGTGGCGTGGTCCGGGACGCAGATGGCGTCCGCTCCTGCGGCAATCTGGGCGTCTGCGAACAGATACGTTGCCACTTTGAGCTTGTCCAGAATTCGCATCGTCATGTCGGGATCGTCGATGGTCATCAGGAGGAAAGTCTCTACGCCGAACACGTGATACGCGAGCGTCCACGGTCCCATGGACTTGCCGATGATGGCGACCTCATCACCGAACTGCTTTTTCAAGATCTCGATAGCGCCCGTGACACTCTTCATGTCACGGTGCTCAAGGAAATCGGCCGGGATCTTGACGTCGTCCTCGCCCTTCCAAATCGGGTTGGACATTCGGACGGTGGGCCAGTTGTCTTTCTGCTCCCACTGCATCTCGCAGCCGAGCGCGGAAGACTCTTGGATGATCGTAAAGTAGGGCTGTATCGAGTCGAACCCGAGTTCCGTGTAGCCGGTCGCTGCCAGCTGCGCGTTCAACTCTGGATCCCGACAGGCGTCCGGAAACGGCGCGTCCACCATATCCATCAGCTCGACCGTCGCGACGTTGGTCGGGTTGGATACGGGGGTTCGGTCCACCGGCAGACCGGCAAGCGCGTTCATGACGCGCTCCCGGGATGTCATGGTCTCTGTATAAGGCATCGCAGTGGCCTCGATCCTTTGGCTTAAGTGCTGGCGAACCCGAGTGTGGATGTCGTCATCTGGCCGCGTAGAGCGTCGGCTTCAAAAGCGTCTTCTACGGCGCTGATGTTTCGGGAGTAGGGCAGTATTAGACGAGCCAGACCATCGTGGCGCTGGCCGCAGCTGAACGTGAGGGTTGTGTCGTCCAGTTTTTCCATCTCTCCATAACGCACGAATCCGGCGATTATGGATCGAAGGCGTAAAGCTGGATTTTTTGCCTCGCCGGTTGTCGAGATACGGTACATGTAACGGTTGCCATCCTGTTCGCCCGTCATGTCGATCATGAGGGCGCTTTTGGAGTCTTGGATCTGGAGCTCTTCCGGCCTGTCCCGATCAGCTGTCCGCTCAATCGCCGCTGTGGTCAGAAATTTGAGCGGCCGGGTGTGAACGTGCCCGCAGGAGAAGCGCAACCGATTCCAGGCATCTGCGATCTCCATGCCGCCGAGTTTGACCAATCGATCCACGATGTCCCGCATCCGGTCATCCACGCCGGGTCGCCGGCTGAAGGTCCAGACGGTGGAAATGCCTTCGCGTTCGTACAGCCCGACGCTGATATCGTGGAAGTTTGGATCCATCGGCACCAGCTCCACGCAATCGCCGAAGCGGGTGACGACTTCCCGTGCGCTGAGTAGTTCTAGCGTTGTCATCTGGAGATGGAACCTCTGATCGTGTTACCCCGTGTTCAGCCTTTGACGGCGTGCACAAGAGATTTTATGTGGTCTGGCCCGGTACCGCAGCATCCGCCAAGTATGTTGATCCCGAGGCCATGCAGCGTTTTGAAATGCTCAGCCATGAACTCGGGGGTCTCAGGATAGACGATCTCCATATTGATGATCGCAGGAATACCGGCGTTTGAGTGCACAAGCATGAAACCGTCATCCACGGCGCGCATTAGCTTCGCGATTTCGATCATGCGCTCGATGCCGTTGCCGCAGTTGGTACCCACCACGTCCGCCCCGGCCTCACGCAGCTTTTTTACACCAACTTCCGGCGTGATCCCCATCATCGTGAAGAACCCGCGGGGTCCTGGGTCGTACACCATCGTGGACATCACGACGAGGTCCGTGTTGTCCTTGGCGGCTTTCACGGCCAGCGTGGCTTCTTCGATAGCGGTCATGGTTTCTATAACGACGCCGTCGGCGCCGCCGTGGGCAAGCGCCGTAATTTGCTCGGCAAAGGCGTCGTACATCTCCGTCTCGGACACAGGTCCCAGCGGCTCTAGGAACTCTCCCGTCGGGCCAACAGAACCGATAACGAAGCCGCCGCGAGGGGCGACCGACCGTGCGTGTTCGGCCGCAAGACGGTTGAACTCAGACACCTTGTCTTCATAACCGTACTTTTTGGTCATGAACTTCGTTCCGCCGAACGAGTTGGTAAGGACCATCTCCGAGCCGGCGTCGAAGTAACGCTTTGCCATCTCTTTGATGGTGTCCGGGTGACTGACGTTGAACTCTTCGGGACAACCGCCTGGTTCCAGCCCATGTTCCTGGAGATATGACCCGGTGGCGCCGTCAGAGATGATCGTGTCGCCCCGTTCTAGGCGTTCGAGAAGTGTCGGGGCAGATGTTGAAGTCATTGGGGTCCAATATGACGCTGGCGTCACCCGAGCGATTTCGGGTACATGGTCAGCGCGTCCATAGCTATACGAAGTTTACTTCGGTCCGGGTCGAGTGGGCGCCTGATTCAAGAGCGATTAAACCTTGATCCAGTTGTCTATAGCGCCCGGCGATGTGTCTCGGTTACCGGCGTTTGCAAGATCTCGGATCCGGGACACGAAATCGCCCGGAAAACCGTCGTTGAATCGCTGAGCGATGGCGGCGGCGGCTTCCTTGGCCGGGGCATCCACTTCGCCATAATCCTTGAGTTCCCATGACATCAGGTACTCGTCGGTACCGGCGCTACCGTCAAACATGGCGATAGCGTCGGCGGCTTCCTGGAACCGTGCGTCGAGTGGATGTGAAATAGTCTCTCCTCCGTCGATGGCCTGGACCGTGACGGGGATTTCTTTCCAGTACATGAGGCGTACGAGCGCCAATGGAGTTCCCCCAACTGGGTGAGTGTCTGAATGCTTAGTCCAGGCGACCGTCGCGGAACGCCTGAATGAAGTTCATGCAGTAATCGTCGTTGCCTTTAAGCATGTCCATAGCGAGCTTCACCGGCTCTGAATCAAGGTCCAGATCCAGCACCTTCTGGATGGAGGCCGGGATCGGGTCGATGATTCCGCTGTCTAGTCCGCTTTCAATCGCCAGATGGAGAAAGACGTCGTTGACGAGCCTTCGTTTCGGAAGCCCGAAAGACACGTTACTGACGCCGCCCGTGATGTGGACTTCAGGATCATACTGCTCCCTTATCGCGGCGACGGCGTTCAGGTAGTCGTTCCCGTACTGAGGAGCGACGCCGATCGGAAAGGCGAGGCAATCGATATACACGTCGCCCAGCGGGATGCCGGCGTCCTGTATGTGCACCATGAGCTGGTCGATGTTCTCCACCCGCTCTTCGGCGTTGTCCGGCATCCCGGACTCTCCGGCGGCCGTGACGATCACATGTGCGTTGTTATCTGTCACAAGTTTGATCGTGTCGAGGCGCTCGAGCGCGACCGAGTTGATCATCGGCCGGCCGGCGACTCCGGTGTAGGCAGCCAAACCGGTCTTGATGATCTCGGGATTTGATGAGTCGATGCTTGAAGGGATGGTGGAAACCGCCTCAACGGTCCTGACCAACCACTCCATCGACTCTTTCTGGATGTCGATATATGGGCTGACCTCGTCGACGTTCAGATCCAGAAACGAGGCTCCGGCCCGGGTCTGCCGCCGCACCTCGCGATGAACGTAGGCGGTTCCGATTGCCTGTTCCTCGGCATCGCCATTTACGCCCTTCCACACGGCGATCATGAAGTGTTTGGCCTGGTTCAGGCTGTAGGGCTGCTGCTCTTTGAAATGGTCCGGGATGGAGAGAAACAGATCGTCCCCGTTCTCGTCCTTGAACGGCACGCCCTCGGTCCCGTCATCAAGCTTCCGTACACGTCGACCGTTGAGCAAGACGATACGCGTCGTGTGAATATTTTCACCGATCGTTACGAAGTCGTCAGCGGATGTCAGATGGCGAGGCACGATATATCTCCGGGATAGAAAAGGTCCGTGGAGGCCTTTATATAAAACATATAAACATTTCTTTATATATCAGTCAATTGGAATGTTTGACAGGCTTCTTGCCGAGGAACGTGCAGTTGTCACCGCTTCCTGGCAGTCTCGGTACCGTATCACCGTGATGCAGGGCGGGCTGGAGTGGTTTGGCATGCTAGCCATCCCTGAAAGCTTGGAGCGCCACGAGGCGATCAAGAAGATTTTCCACGACGTCATCCACGATGTGAACGGAAAGATAGAGCGCCACGGGCATGGTCCAGGCGGGCACACGCATTAGAGTTCGGGTTATTAACTTACGGCGACGATATGGTGTTGGCTGCCCAATGATTAGTCCACTACTGCGATCGCCTCGATCTCGAGCATGTATTCAGGCCGTGCGAGAGCCTGGACACCGATTAGCGTTGTCGCGGGGGACATTTCGTCGACGTAGTCCGACCGGATAGCGAACAGACTGGGAAGGACAGCGCGATCAAAATCGACGATCAGGGTGGTCATTTTGACCACGTTGTCGAAAGTAGCGCCCCCAGCCTCCAGTGCGATACGCAGGTTTTCGAACACCTGCCGGGCCTGGGCCTCAAAGTCGCCAACACCCACTACATCTCCGGCGGTGTTGGTGGCGACCTGTCCGGCGATCCAGAGAGTCGTTCCTCCTGAAGTGCGTACAACGTGATGGTAAGTTGGCGGTACGTATAGGTGCTCCGGGTTGATGCGTTCGATCTTCATGAGGAGTCGATCTCCCTGGGCTAGAGATTGCCTGTTCGATTCGAGAGGCGTTCAAGTTGAGCCTGATCGTAGGCATGTATGGCAATACGCCCACGCTTCTCACACCTCACCGCACCCTTTTTCGCTAGGCAGTCAGGGCCTGGCGAGACTCCCAACTCCGGATAAAGTCGCGCGCTTGGACCATCGCCGACATCGGGGACGGCGTCGTCAGCTTGAACTCGATGCCAAGTCCGCCGTTGTACGGCAGCGAAACTAGCGTTTCCAGGAACTCGTTGATCACCGGTGCTTTTAACACGCCGTCAAACAGCGCCACGTGATCGTCCAACTTGCCGTGGTTATCGTCGATGTGGACGTAACCCAGACGATCCCCGGCGTTCCGTATGCTCTGGGACGGACTCTCTCTGGTGATCAGGCAGTGGCCGAAATCGACCAGGACATGGACGTTTTCGTGCTCGGATTTCTTGACGAACGCAAGACATGCCGCATCACTTGGTATGGACCGGCCCGGATGCGGCTCGATGCACAGCTTCACGCCCGCCGAGCCCGCGTGATCACCGAGCGCCCGGATGGAGTCCAGAAAATACGAATCGTCAGCCGGGTACTCCGAAGGCGTGACCATGTACGCCCGTTTCACACCTAGTGCGGCCGCCTGGTCGATGTTGGCAAACATGAGATCAAGCACCGGTTGCGCGTTGGCACCGGTGATGTCGTCGAGCGACAGTCCGCCAGACAACGCTCCGGCAAGCAGCCCAAAGCAGCCCGGCTTCAGTCCGCGACTTGTGATTTCATAGGCACTGCCGATCCCATCGAACGAGTTGGGCCACAGGTCTACCGTGTCAAAGCCGGCCAAACTTATGCGGTCCAGTGACTGTTTGGGAGATGTCGAGAGCGCCCATGCGCAGGCCGAGATTTGGAGCAATTGGACCTCTGAATCGCTGGTGGATCACCTGTAAACCGCCGAATAGGCACTTGAAAGAATTCAAGTTTGTACAGAACAATGAATCCCGCCGCATTGTCGGGAAGCAGCCGGGATATCAATCTCGCCCGTAGGGCGGCGGTATGTTACCACTCAGGAATACGAACACCGTCATCACGTGATGCGGCCTGGGGGCGTTCCCGGGCCGATAATCGGTAGAGGAAATTGGGTAGCGTTTTGGTCAAACTGGTAGTCATAGACGATGCACCGCCCGTGGTCAGCGACACCCCGGCTCTGGTGCGTTTGCGTTCGTCTCCAGAGATCGAACTTGAACTATTCGACACCCTGCCGTCCGGGGCGGACGAGATCGTGGAACGGATCGCAACAGCGCACACGGTTCTGAATGTGCGGGCATCCACGCGCTTTGATTACGAAGTGCTGTCACGATGCGGGCGACTCAAACACCTGGCGTTATGGGGACCGAACGCCGGGCACGTCGACCTGGAAAGCGCCCAAAGATTTGG
>CAUZKS010000081.1:0-8037 GCA_963580625.1 Dehalococcoidia bacterium
CATCGTCGTCTCCCATGATGATGTCGCCCGGCCACACGAGGACGCCGCCGCACTGGACTGGTTCGTTCACCGAGTAGGGCAGGATGTGGTCCTCGCCAACGATCGAGGTCGATCCCCCGGCGTAAACCGGGAAGCCGTATTCGGCCACTGCTGCGCCGTCGCGGATCGCTCCGTCCGTCACGATCCCATCGCCCTTGCGGGTCAGGATTCGTGAGAAGACGACATCGCCGCCCGTCGATACGTTCGAGAGGCGCATGGCGTCGATGACAAGTGCATACCCGGGGCCGACGCTGTCGACCGCCTGCCAACGAGGCGTGTTGTTGAAGCCGTCGCCGTGCTCTCCCGTGGCGATTCGGTCGGCAAGGTCCGGTCGCACCGGGAGGCTGCGCAGCGTAATCGCACGGGCGCAAAGTCGGCGGCCCGTTGCAAGCGGCTTCACGTCGTCCATGTACACCTTGTGATAGCCGCGCTGTCGGAGCGCCGACAGGACCGTTGCGTTCGATACCTCGGATATCTGTGCGAGTAATTCGTCCGAGATCTGTGCGGTGGGTTCGCTCACATTTGCTCCGATACTTATTTTCGTGACGTGGACTCACTCAGAAGGCCGGGATTCGACCTTGAATAAATCAGGCGATGAGCCGAAACACGCTTCCCGATCGTACAAGTGAGGGATAACCAGCAGTCCTGCCCGCCGTGCAAATATCTAAATGACGGCCAGAATATCTCCTCAATTCGCGAAGAGCGGAAGTATAGCAAGGGAGATCCCGTGATCTGGCTCTCCACATCCGGGTGCAATCGGGACTCTTACAGTAGCCCGTTTGCTAAACTCGCCTTCGTATTTCCGCCGACCCGGACACGACGAACACGTTGAACCCCGGTCGGCGATCATTCACAGTCCGGAGGTCCCGTTGGCCCAAGGTGAAACGACCGGCAGTCGACTGAATTCGATGCGCCAGTTCTGGGACCATAACCTGGACCCACGTAGACGAGCGATAATCGGCGGCATTTTCATAGCGATGGCGCTTTTGACCCTGATCTCCGGCGGCTTCGAGAACGTGACACTCGGTGGCGCCGGTATGTCGACGTACATCGCTCTGGTCGTGACCTTGATTCTGGCGCGACGAGGTTTCTATGCAGATCGCCTGTCTGTATTTGTCGACCGAGACGGCGAACGGGTGGAGGTCCGCCAGAAGGTCCGACCGGTTCTGAAGACCGATCGTGTCCAGCCCCTGCATAACCCCGAGACGATGACCGGTGACATGGCGCTTGAGTACTACACACGCCTGACACGCGTGATCGGAATCGTCCACGAAGGCCAGGTCCGGGCCTACCCTCTCGCGGCTCTCAGCTACAGAGAGGTGGTCCACGACCTCGTTGGCGACGCGCCACTGGCTGTCACCTGGTCGCCCTTTTGCTATACCGCACGGGTATTTCTGGTTTCGTCCGATCCCGAGATGCATTTCGTGCCGCAGTTTGGGTTTACCGGGCGAGTTCTGATTAACTCGCCCGTTATGTATGACGTTAGGTCCAGGGTGCGCTGGATCCAGTACCAGGGCGCTCCGCTGGAAGGCCCCAACGCCGGAACCCGTTTGCCCGAGATCCCGTCGCTCAACACGACGCTCGGGGCGTGGCTCAACGCTTACCCCGAATCCGATGTGATCAGTGATAGTGTCGCCCCAACGCAAGATCTGTTTGACAACTACTACGCCGGTGGGCGTGCCGGCATGCATCGGGCCCCGCATCGTGATGCACGGTGGCCCGCGAAAGAGATCGTCGCCGGGGTGGATATCGAGGGCGACGCCTGCGCATTTCCGATGTCATGGCTCCAGATCGAGCCGGTCGTCAACGAGACCGTCGGGGGGACGCCCCTCGTAGTCGCGTACGAACAGGGCAGCGCTTCTGTGATGGCGTTCCGCGCACAGACCTCAAACGGCCAGACGCTGACGTTTGAAACAGAGGAGTGGGACGATGACGAAGATGAGGAGAACGACGAGTCAACCGACGTATTTGGGGACGAGATAGACGACATCGTCGATGAGGATGAGTCGCAAGCCGAACTCGATGATGAGTCAGATGACGAAGGCTGGGAGGATGAGGAGGATCTCGAATACGAGCCTATGATGATCTATGACGTCGAGACCGAAAGCCGGTGGCACGCCACGAACGGTATGTGTGTCGAGGGCGAGCTCAAAGGTGAGCAGCTTGAACCGGTGGTAGCCGGACTGTCGTTCTGGTTCGCGTGGACCAACTTCCACCCGTCTACCCGGCTGCCCCCGAGACCAGACCTGAGCGGCCTTATGCCGGATTCCAAAAAGCCTGAGAACGACGAGAAGTAGCGTGGCAACGCGTTCGCAACAGCAAGGCCCGGGGAATCGACTTGATACGGGGGTGACCGGCGTCGTGCTGGCTGGCGGATCGTCGTCCAGGATGGGCCGCTCCAAGCCGCTTGTCGTTCTGGGAGGCAAGCTGTTACTGGCTCGAATCAAAGAGGCACTCGACCGAGTTTGCGATGAGATCGTGCTCGTGGTCGCAGCGGACCAGGACGATGCCACGCCGGACACAGGACTGGCGCTTGGCATGCACGTTGTCGCAGATCGATTGCCTGATGCCGGGCCACTTGCCGGGATTGAAGCCGGTCTGAAGGCGACGGGTACTCCCCAAGCATTTCTCGTGGCCGCCGACCACCCATTCCTGTCGGCGGACCTGATCGTCGGAATGGCAGATGTCGCCATCAGAGGCCCATTTGATACCGTCGTTCCCTCAAAGGCCGGTCGGCTCGAGCCGCTGCACGCCGTTTATTCGGTTGAGGCATGGGTGCCGACGATTTCGTCAGCACTGGACTCCGGCCGGCGATCGATATATGACCTAGTGAATTCCGCCATAGCGACGGGAGATCCGGGCGTGCACGTGATGGAAGACGCCGAACTTGCGTCGTTCGACCCAAACGGCCGCAGCCTGTTTGATATTGACACGCCTGACAGCCTTGCGCAGGCGCGCCGAATGCTCGGATCTAGCGGTATCGTCAGGCCGGACATCAGGCCAGGCGGACTTTAGTAACTACTCGTATCTGAGTGCTTCTGAAGGGTGGATGTGTGCTGCCTGTCGCGCCGGTATGAAGGTCGCCAGTAACGACGCTACAACAGCGATACCCACAATGGTCATGACCGTCAGCCAGGGGATGTCGAAAGTGATTTCGGTCCTGCTGTTGCTGATCTCATTGATGATGTTCCAGCTGATGAGTGCGCCAAGCCCTATGCCAAGTGCTGAACCAAGGACTGTGACGAAGATCGACTCCAACAGGAACTGGAACTGGATCATCCGGCTCTTGTAACCAATCGCTCGCATCATCCCTATGGCATGCCTGCGCTCTACGACAGCCCTGAACGACAGAACCCCGAGAGAGGCGACCCCAACCACTAGGCCCAGTCCCATGAAACCCTGGAACAACTGGTTAAACGCATTGTTCTGCGCGATCCCTGTTTTGATCTCATCCAGTGTATCTATGGCTTGCATACTGTTATCCAAAAAGACCGTTTCCATCGCTGCCGCAACGCGCCCAGCATCTACCTCTTCTCCAAGACGAATCCTGAACGTGGTGAAGGGCAATGAATTTCCAGACAGTTCGGTGAATAGGTCATCACGTGTAACCAGGAGTGCCATCGGTCCGCCGTCGGATTCAGAGGTCTCGGCAAACTGATCTATAGCCCCGATTACGGTCCGCGTCGAAGCAGCACCTCTACCTTGGGCTTGGCGTACCTCTATTTCAAATGCGGTGATGGGGCCAATCTCATCTTGGTACAGCCCCTCCACCGAGAATTCTGCTCTACCAAATTGAGGGGGGCCGCCGCTCGACTGCAACATGTCACCACTAACTACGGCCAGTGTCGGATCGTTCGCCAACGCATCCCAGATGGCCTCAGAAACAGCGGTGGGATTGTCTAGAAGAGTACTGGCCGGCAGGTAAATTGGATCGAAATGGGTGATCTCGAGCAGAGTCTCTTCCAGGTATATCTGTTCTGCTCCACGGACGCCAAGCCCTAGGAATCTTTGTTCCTTGGCCCCTTTTTGGCGCGCCTGCGCTGGGATGTCCGTGTGTCCGACAATCAAGTCGAAGTCAGATGCGTTGAGGTTATCTGAAACCGAAATCACCGCCCTGATATCTGTCACAGGTAGATCGATGCTGGTTTCGGCCCTGATATCGAAACCGCCGGTCACCCGATCGGGGGTTTCGTCGAGATCGCTCCCGATGCTGTTCAGTATGGCGAATACCATCATCGTGAATATGACTAACGAGAACATCGCCACTGTGAGTCCTGTACGGAACTTCGACGTCATCGGATATGCGATCGCGGGTTTTAGGACAGCTTTTATATGCGGTGAACCACTGAACAGGGCTTCTAGGCCACGCGTGATCAGATCGGCGTTGTACATCACAAGCCATACGGCGGAAGCTACCATCCAGGTTCCGGAGAGGATGAACATTTCGAAGCTGCTATCAAGGCTTCCCGTGATGAACTCAAGCGCGTCAAAGGGCAGTGCCCAGAACACGAGAACGGTCGCTCCAATGAAGGTGTAGGAGGATCGATCAGCGGCAGACTCCCGGATGTTAGATCGTCGAAGCATTCCGCGAAGAAATAACCCGATTCCAACTAGCATCAGGCTGATACCCAGGCTCCAGAACGCCGCCAGGTTGGCCGCCAATCCGAGTCCGGCCATTGCCGCCCCGACGACAATCAGCGGCCAACCGATAGCAAGATATGGCTGGAAGACTTTGAATACTGCCCACACGATTCTGAATCCCCAAACTGGGGGGATCAGCAGAATGATCACTAGCACCAGCGGGAGAAATGCGCTCTCGCCGCGCCTGCCCGCACTTAGCGCCCTGAAGACCTGATAGAACGGCCCGAAAATCGACTGGGTGAGTTGTAACAATCGCGTTCTAAGCGGTGGTGTATCCGAAGTTACGAACTCCTGGGGGAGATCTCGGATGGCTACCACGATGTTGAGACGGCTCACTCGATAAGCAGAGATAGCCACGGTCATCAACGTGAGTAACATTCCGGCAGAAAACGCGGCCACGACCGAGGTAAGTGTGAAGGAGTACTTGAAGACGAAAGCGGTATCTTCTTCCTCACCGATAGCTGCGGCCAACATCTCCACAAGAACAAGACTCGCAAGTATTCCAAGGACCGTGCCAATCAGAGCAGCACCAAGCGCGTACGCAAAACCTTCGTAAGTGAACATCTGGATGAGGTGGCGGCGCTTCGCGCCTACTGCACGGGCGATTCCCATCTCGGTTGATCTAGCGGCCGCCAGCATTACGAACACCAGAAAGATTAGAAGCAACCCGACGATGATCGAAAAGCTGCCAAAGATGGTAAAAAAGGTCAGGAAGAGGTTCCCAATGAATTCCGCCAGCTCAAGGCTATCGCCCTTTAACTCATCGACGGACAGTATCTGAAGAGCAGAAAACAGCGCCGTAACAGCTAAGGCGAGGCCCGGCCGGCCAGAATTGTTAACCGAGTCGAGAGCTGCAAGGGTGTGTGCCGCAAGTTCGGAATCTCCAGCGAGCATCCGGAATTCGTCCGTCACAGTGGCATCAGGCGATGTGGTGAACAATGGCTGAGGTGACAGCGCCTCTCCTGCAATTTTAAGCAGTGATACGGTTACCGTTGGAATCTCGACTGAGTTCGCCTCAATGTATCGGGAGATATCGTCTCCGGCGTTAAGTTGAGAGAGTGCATCCACAAGTGGGCTGATGCTTGCCAACCCATCGTTCGGCCTAGTCAGATCATCTAGAATTTGTTCAGGTGTACTGGGAGATGAATCTTCGTTGGCCATCGAAGATGCTGTAACGAGCTTCTCACCGAGGGCTGCCATGAAATGTTCGACTGTATCGTCGTTGGACAACGAAGCGAGGATGGCTCCGACGCGAGACGCGTGGCGGGCAGTATGCGTGTCACCAGGAACAAGTTCGTCGATGAACGAAAGTATTTTGGCGGCATCTCCAGGAGAGAGTTCACCGCTGTCGGTATCGTTTGCGTAGGTGGTCAGCGCCTGGATCGCGGTCGGCGAACGCAGGACATCGAATAACTGCTGCGCGACCAAGGGATCTGTTAACTGAACGCGTAGATCCTTCGCCGCCTGTCCGGCAAGATCCACCCCGCTCGTTATTCCGCCGGTTACGGATAGATCTATTCGGTTGACCTGTCCTGGGCGTTCCATAATCCGCTGCATCGCAGATAGCGACATGATCGTCCGATGGTCGTTCGCTGCCAGCCCGTTGTTACGTACGATTGTTTTTGTAGTGAAGTTATGACGCCCACTTGGGGACACAATCTGAAGCCTGTCACCTGTTCCTGCATTAAGCTCTTCCGCGGCCGCTCTGTTCAGAAATACTTCGGTATCCGAAAGTGAATCGAGGTTGACTATCTGTCCGCCGAGATCGTGTATCTCGCCGAACCCTTCCTGTCGTGACGTATCGAATCCGACCACCGTCATTCTGGATTCGGTTAATTGCGATCGCAGGTCTAGAACGGGCAGAACCTCCCGTATTTGGGGCATCACACCGTCGATGCGCTCGTCAGATTCGACGACCTTAATAGCCAAACCAAGTGTTGTTGAACTCAGGTAACGATCAACAAAGAATGCTGTCCCGTCCGGGTCGTCGGTAAAAATGGCACTTTCTGCATCACCACCGGCTTGTGGTGTCCGGAGTCGGAGGTCGGTGTGGCCAAGTGCGTCCAGGGCGACGCTGCGAATCGATCCGGTGACCGTGTCTCCGATAGCCAGTGATGCAGAGATTATGGTCGTCGACAGCATCAAGCCGATAACGATCAGGATGGTTTGCGCTCGCCGTCTAGGGATGTTTCTGAGGGCGAGTTTCAAGAGAATACGGTTACGCATCGCCATAGTGATGAGTACGAGGCTGGTAATCCCTAGAATCGTCGCCAGCGAAAAGGACAGCCACAACATCGGAAGGCCAAATAGGGTTTCCAAGTTTTCGGAGTTCTCCTAAGAGCCCACGTGTGCAGATGATTCAATCAAACCGTCACGCATGTTCACGATGCGGTGCATTCGGCTACCGACTTCCGGCGTGTGTGTGACTAGTACAAATGTCTGACCCTGTGACTCGTTTAGATCGCAGAGCAGATCCATGATCTGTACGGTATTCTCAGAATCCAGGTTCCCCGTCGGCTCGTCCGCCCACACGATCGCTGGGTCGTTTGCCAGTGCGCGCGCAATGGCGACACGCTGTATTTGGCCGCCGGACAATTCATTTGGGTTGTGATCCGCCCAGTCAGCCAACCCGACCTGTCGAAGTTTCTCCATTGCCTTCTCACGGGCTGCGTCTGCCTTGACCCCTGCAAGCACAAGGGGGAGCTCCACGTTCTCGCGAGCGGATAGGACTGGAAGAAGGTTGAATGCCTGAAAGACGAAACCCATGGACCTCGCCCTGTATTCACTCAGGGCGTCATCGGACATCCCCTTCAGGGATTTCTGGTCGATAACAATCTCACCTTCATCCACAGCATCCAACCCGGATATGCAGTTAAGTAAAGTGGTCTTTCCGCAACCGCTTGGCCCCATGATTCCGATCATCTCACCGGTCGCCACTGATAGGCTGACTCCTTTTAGAGCCTCTACGATGACGCTCCGTGATCGATATGTTTTATATATGTTATGTGCCTCGATAATGTTCGAGCGAGGTGCCAATGTTGGATCCTCCGGGTAACCCGATCTGCGTGTCTTGCGGCCAATTCCGACCCATAATTATCGTGCAGCCACCAGGTAAAAACCATGGTTTTGGCCGATTGATCACTTGGTACGTCATAGCGAATCGACAGTGAGACATAGGTGTTCGCTAAATCTCGATTAATGATGTCTATGCTCATCTCGATAACTTATGTTAAGTATAAAAGATGGACATAAACATCATTGTGAAACACCTGTTGTGTATTGTCAACGTAGCGTGGCAAAGCCATAGATGATTATCTTTTTCGGAACCACTGGTTCTGGGATTATTGGTCCGACTAG
>CAUZKS010000082.1:0-8018 GCA_963580625.1 Dehalococcoidia bacterium
CTCGTCCGCACTGGCCCAGCCCTGCTCTTGAACCGCCGCAACAAGCTCCGGATTACCTAGGATCGAGTACATGTAGCTGACGCCCTCGGCGGTTCCGCTGTCCGTCCCGTGTGACTCGGCCATGGCGTCGGCGTTTACATCAAGAAATCCGGCCGATAGTAAAAGCTCACGCAGGCGCCGTCCGACGTTCGGATGTCCGCCCTGGTGCCGTTGCCAGCGGTTCCTTAACTCGATCGAGTCCCGCAGTGCCCCGGTATCCGGATGCAAGAGAGCAACGCCCCAGTCAGGGCTTCGAACGCCGATGACCCCGCCGGGCTTCAAAACTCGAAGCAGCTCCTGAATACCAACGCCTGGGTCTGGCAGGTGCTCTATCAGGCCGTTCGCGAACACTGCGTCAAAATGACCGTCTTCAAACGGAAGATTCGTCACATCAGCGACCTGGTATGAGATGTTTTCTATCCCCGCCTCACGCGTATCCCTGGACGCTGTTTCGATCCTCGTCGAATCCAGGTCTACGCCGACAACCTCGCCCGGCGCTGTGTGCATGGCTAGGCCGTAGGTGATCGATCCGGGACCGCAGCCCGCGTCCAACAGGGTCATTCTTGGCTTAAGGAACGGCAGAAAAAAAGTGGCCTCTCGATCGGCATCACGTAACCGGAAGCGCCGGGTTTCCTCGTCGTGCCCGACGGTGTCATGGGAGCACCCAGAACTCACGGCGTGCCTCTTGATAAGTCCAGTTCAAAACCCCATTCAGGGCTGTTATCGGGATCGTCCAACACCCGGTCGCCCACCACGGTAAATCCCATCTTTTTATACATCTCGTGAGCGTCGTTGAACCGCTTGTCGGACCATGCGATCGCCTTCGGATGGCCGGTGACCCTCGCCCAGTCCAGGAAATGGTCCGTCATGATGCGACCATACCCGCGTCCGCGGTGATCTCTGTGCAGGTACAGCCGTTCGATCTCGGCTTCGGCACCGCGATCCAGTGCGCAGACAGTACCGATAACTTGATCATCCAGTACAAGCACCGAGAAAAACCCGCCGGTGTCGATATAGGTTTCTTGGACCGTATACAGGTCACGATGATAATCGTCCGGGTCCCATGTCAGCCGGTACTCGTCGTACACCGCCTTGATCACGGCGGCGATCCCAGGTTGCCATCGGTCTTCGTACGGGAGTAGTTGGGGCATGTCTGCCGGAGGATTCATTTCAGGTCCTGATTTCCGGATTGGCTGACTTGATTGACACGGATTAGTCCATTCACCACTGAACGACGGACTTGTACTCGGAACCAATCTACTCTTCCAGTCATCGGGAAGGCGTATCTCCGGTATACGTTCGGTGAAATTG
This sequence comes from Dehalococcoidia bacterium, assembly GCA_963580625.1. Classification (GTDB taxonomy): domain Bacteria; phylum Chloroflexota; class Dehalococcoidia; order Lucifugimonadales; family Lucifugimonadaceae. The sequence goes on from CAUZKS010000082.1 coordinate 1,351, forward strand.
CTACGGCCGATGGTGATGCGGCGTATTGTGTCCTGTGCGTTGAGCCGCCCGCTTCGCATTTGTCTTTTTGGGGAGCATCGGCGGCTCCTTTTTTTCTTTAGTCACACGGTGGCATGGTGACTTCAAGCGGCGACAGAGAACCGGCGGGCGAAGCCGAAATCCAACTCGGTGAGGGCGAAGAGATATCGCCCGCGCGACCAACAGGTAGATCAACCGCGCTCCGCGTGCTTGGCATTGTAGATTTTCGCTACCTTTTTGTGGCGAATATGATGATGTTCATGGCGTTTCAGATGCGGAACGTCGTGCAGTCATGGTTGGCCCTCGAGCTCACCGATTCCCAGGCATGGGTCGGCGTCATTAACGGCTCTCCGGCGATTGCCATCATCGCACTCGGACTACTCGGTGGCGTTGCATCCGACAGATGGCCCAAGCGTGACATCCTGCTCTGGGTGCGCCTCGGCCTCGGCCTCGCCAACTTTGTTGTCGGGTACCTCGTGATGATCGACGTGATATCGATCTGGCACCTGCTCTTCTTGTCGCTCGCGCAGGGCGGCGCGATCGCGTTTGGAATGCCTGCCAGTCAGACCATCGTCCAGGACATCGTCGGCAGAGATCGGTTGCTCACGGCGGTGTCACTCAACCAGTCGCTGTCGACTATCGGTGGGATAGCCGGACCTGCGCTGGGTGGAATGTTTCTCGGGTTGATGGGTGTGGCCCCCGTATATTTCGTGATATCAGCGATCTACATTCCCGCGATCTACGCCACCTGGCGGATCAAGACGAGGACGCGGGTGGAACGATCACCCAACTCCAACCCTATCGCCGATATCAAAGAGGCGCTCGCATATGTGCGCTCTTCTCCGCCCTTGAGGATTCTGGTGGCGCTCAACGTCCTAGGCCTGCTCGCTGGATTCGTGTTTCCGATCATCCCGATCTATGCGCGGGATGTCCTTGAAGTGGGAGAGTCCGGTTTCGGGATCCTGATGGCGGCGTTTGGACTCGGCGCGTTGGTAGGCGGTCTCAGTCTGGCGTTTTATGGAGAAGTGAAGCACAAGGGCTGGCTGTTGATGCTGGCAGTTGTCATCGGTGACCCGACAACGATTCTTTTCGGCTTCTCCCGGGACTTCTATTTTTCTACGGCATTGCTGTTCCTGTTCGGGGTCGGCGCCGCGTTCTACATCACGACTGTCAGCACGTTGTTTCAGACGTACGCGCCGGAGCATCTCCGCGGCAAGATCATGGCGGTCTACGCCCTGACGTTGCAACTCTTCCCGCTGGGCTGGATGTTGGGGGGAATCACGGCCGAGACGCTTGGCAGTGAGATGGCGCTTGTTCTTGGGAACGGGTTCTCGATCACTGTCACGGTGCTGATGTTTGTGAAGTCCAAAACGTTCCGGGAGCTAACGTAGGCGATGAAGATAAGTCCGCCTGTGGGCGGACACCTCTCACCTTGACCCTCTCCCGCAAGAGGAGAGGGTGCAAATACGTCAGCCGGTCGATATTGCTGAGATGTCATCCTGAGTTGAGGCGAAGAGTGTGTCTTGAACTTGATTCAGGAATCTCCCTGACACCACTCCGCCCGATCTCTCGATGCGCGACCCGCGTGTCATACCCGGCAGTTCAACAATGTGGGCCGGGTACGATCCCTGCTTCCGCCCGTAGTAACCACCCCCTGACCCCCTCCTATAATTAGGAGGGGCAGCCCTATACCTCGGTACCCTCGTATCGCGCTATCTCTACGTAGCCGTCCTCTTCATCTGACCACGCGAACAGCGCCGACTCCACAACGCGCTCGCCGTCGATCCCTATGACGAGCTGTTGTACTGGATACGCCGGTCCGCTGCCCCATTCGGGCGGATTGGTGGCTACGGTTCGGTCCGTGTCGGACAAGTACGCGCGGCCGTTAGGGTGTGAGTGATAGATCACGAGTGGGGGCATGTCTCCGTCGAGATCACGGTTGAGCGCCATCAGGTCTTCGCCTTCGATCACATACGCCGTCTCGGCCGGCCGGCCCGCTGCCGTTGGGTGATTGCCGGAGTCCTGCTGATTCGCGCATGCGCGTACGGTCGTGACCGGGCCTTTCGAAGGCCCCGCCAACCAGCCGCAGCACTCTGCCGGGTAGGCGGATCGTGCCTCGGCGTAGGCGAGTATCAAGATGTCGCGGTCGATATGGATCGGCCTAGGAGCACTCATCCAAACACCGCCCCACCATCGAGATAGACCGTCTCACCCGTCATGTAGTCGGCGGCGTCCGAGAGCATGAAGTGTGTCAGCAAGCCGACCTCCCGCAACTGGCCCGGGCGGCGCAGTGGGATCTTCCCGGAGGCCGCTCGTTCTGCGGCCCGTTCCACAGCCTCGGGCGAAGTGACTGGGTCGGGGAACACGCCGGGAGCTATGGCGTTCACGTTCACGCCGTATGGCGCCCACTCAAGCGCCAGTGCCTGGGTCATACGCGTCAGCCCGGCTTTGGCGGCGGCGTATGCGACCGAGTTCGCTCCGCCGCGCGCCGCTGCGTATCCGGCAATGTTGACGACGCGTCCAGAACGCTGCTTGAGAAAGTGGTCGCCTGCTGCACGACAGCCTACAAACGCTTCTGTCAGGTTCACATCAAGGATGAAGCGCCACTCCTCGTCGCTGAGCGGCCCGACCCCGCTATCGCCATCTGGCAGTGGAACGATCGGCTTCGAGATGGCATCGCCGACGCAGTTGACCAGCCCGTCCAATCGGCCAAAGCGGGACAACGCCTGTTCCACAACCCCGGCCATGTCTTCGCCAGACGTGGCGTCGGCGGCCATGAACTCGATCGGGTGCCCGGCGTCTGCAAGTTCGGCGGCTACCTGGGACATGTACGTCTCTGTCAGGGCGGTAGCGAGTACATTCAGGCCTGACTCCGCCAGTACGCGAGCGATGCCCTTGCCAATACCGCGTCCGGCTCCAGCGACGATCACGGCACGACCCGTTAGATCGAACTCACGCGGTGTCTGATTGCTGTATTCAGTCATGGTGGGTGGATCCTTGGAGTGATTGCGGAATATCGTTACGTGATCGAGTTGCTGAATACACCATTGAGGCGGGGAAAGGTGCCGGATGAGGAAGAACTCTGTCGTGCTAATACGTTTGAGTGTGCGGTGACCTGACTCCCACATCCCGACGGGGGCGTAGTCTCCCTAAAGTCCAGCCGCGTGTTTGAACTTCTCGAGTCGCTCGATATGTGCGTCCGCGCCAGAGAGGCCCTGTCCCATAGTGTTGATGTCTAGGTAGTCGGCATTAATTCCGCTCCATGATTTCACGGCGTCGGGCCATGAGTCCTCACTCGCAAGATCGGCCGTAACCCGCCCATTGATCCCGATATCCGAACCTTCTCTACCCGCTTCTTTAGCGTACGCATACAGCTTGTCTAGCTCCTTCAATCCAGCTTCATCTGGCTGCCACATCGGCATCCAGCCGTCAGCTATTCGGGCGATCCGTTTGACCACAATATCGGCGCCGCCACCCAGCCATATCGGTATCGGCTGCTGGATCGGCAATGGGTTTATTCCGGCGTCCGGGACCGTGTGCCAGCGACCTTCAAAGTTAACGCTCTCTTTGGTCCAGAGCGCTCGCATCAGAGCGATCTGTTCTTCCGACCGCGCACCTCGGTTGGTGAACTCCGTCCCGAGCGATTCGTACTCGACTTCGTTCCAGCCGATACCGATCCCCATGCGGAATCGACCATCCGACAGCACATCTAGAGCTGCCGCTTGTTTGGCTACGAGCACGGTTTGGCGCTGCGGGAGGATCACGATCCCAGTGGCGAACTCTAGTTTCTCTGTAATCCCTGCCATAAATGAGAACAGCACAAATGGTTCATGAAATGCTGTTTCAAGAGAGTACGGGCCCTTCCAGTCTGGTCGGTTGGCCAGGTTTGCGCCGATTACGTGATCGTAGGCGAGGACGTGTGTATACCCCATCTGCTCCACGGCCTGGGTGTATGCGCGAACGCCGCTGGCGTCCGGTCCAATTTCGGTCTGAGGAAAAACGACGCCGATATTCATTTTTACGAAAGCTCCGTTGCAATTGAAGGTCGACTACCGATGCGTCGACACCCGAGGAAGCAAATGTAACAGGGGATTGGCTTGAGGGACGTGTGGCAGTCGCTGAGTGAACTCGTTGATCGCGGGCGATCGCCCTCTACCGTTTTACCGACATGTATCTCCCCAACCGAATTACGGCAATGAACTTATGTTTCAGAGCCTTGCCGCCGTCTGGCGGATCTATCGAGAGCGCGGGGCACGACGGTTGCTGGTCGCACGCGTCATAGGACACGACTGCGAACTTGCTGAATACCGGTCAGCCGTGCCAGGAGCGGAAGTGACGGTGTGCCGGTTAATCGCTCCGGTCGGTCTGATGCAGACGCGGCTTCACGCCCGTGAAGTCGGATCTGGTCACGATTCCGCTCTGGCTAGATCCGCAGAGTTGGACGGGATTCTGAACGACGCGACCGTCGAGTGTGTCACTTGGGGAAATGGTCATATGGGACCTGTAAGCGATGTTGCACTCGAGTTGGTGGGGACGGCAAATTGGCTGTGACGTTCGTCCGTCTGGATTAGGATGGCGCCCGCGCTGTGTGCGTGCGAAGTGTATCTGGATGGGAGAACAAGTTTGAAGATCAAGAACTGGAGCCATGTCGGCATCGTGGTCGATGACCTCGAAATGATGACCGATTTCTACGTCAACACCATTGGGTTAGAGCGGCTGCACGAGATCGACGCCAGACCACAGCCCGATGGAGATCACACAGGCGTTCCAAACGTTCATCGAACGTTGCGCTTTGTGGGCATCCCCGGTGACCACGAGATCGAGCTAATCTACTTCATAGACCCACCGGCTACCGATGGCCACGTGGACGTCCATAGGTTTGGCTCTACGCACATCTGCTGGGACGTTGAGGACCTCGCATCGGTCTACGAAGAGCTGAAAAACAAGGTGAAGTTTGTGACCGAGCCAAAGTGGCGAACTCGACCGGACGGCAGCACGGTTGGACTGATATACGGGCAAGACCCGGAAGGTAACTGGCTCGAGTTTACCCAGCGTTCTTAAGGGTGATGCTCGCATGCGGCTTGGTTTCGTCTAGGATTGTCGCGCACGGCCTGCGGGCCTTCTTCGAGCGCTCAGATATAGCGCGCTATCGGACAGCAAATAGAGGAGACCCTCGATGGTCATGAATTTCGACCACACCGGAATTGTGGTCCAGGATCTGGAAAAGATCACCGATTTTTACGTCAACGTTCTAGGCCTCAAGGTCGAGCACGAGGTCGATGCTGTCGCCCCGCCGGAAGGTGACCACACCGGATTCCCGGGCGCGCGCCGTACCCTGCGGTTCGTCGGAATCGAGAACAATCACCGCATAGAGCTGGTGAAATATCACAACCCGCCGGGTGAAGAAGGCTACCTTCGAAAGAACCAGTTTGGCGCGATGCACATCTGTTTTCATGTCGAGGACCTGCAGACGATCTTCGATGACCTGACTGCGAAGGGGATCAAGTTCGTCACCGATCCGATTTTCCGGGAGACGCCGGAAGGAACCCGAGGGATCATTTATCTCCAGGACCCCGAGGGTAACTGGCTCGAGTTTATCCAGCCGCCGAAGTAGGCGACCGGGAAAAATACTGGTACCTGAATAACGGGCCGCTTCGTAACCTCTACAGGGACGGGTACGAACGGTCCGTTTTTTTGTGGGGCCGTCTTCCCGCTTATCTGTTCATCGCAATCGCTACGTCACCAATTTAGTCCATGACACATCGTTATTTCTTATCATTTAATTTTCGGGGTGCATCGATCCTTACAGCCGGACTGGCCGTAGTTCTTATCGCTGCATGTGGTAACGGAACGTACGAAACCGCTCCGATCGCGATCACGACCGCAGCGCCCACCGCCACGGTGTTCTCGATTTCACCTGAAGAAGCCAAGGTGCGGCTGCAACTGCGGAACCTGTTCACACGGCAGGAGGGCATCGAGATAACGGCGATACGGCAGGCCGCCGATACCGGTAACCCGGGCTTCATCGCTCCGATCGTGGACCTCGCCGGCGCTGGTTTTGCCAACGAGGAGCGGGCAGCGATAGCCGACGCACTGACCCGGCTTACGGGTCAGGAGTTTGACCCAACAAGCTTCAATCTCCACGAGGACGCATATCGGTGGCTCGGGCAGCATCCGGAGATCGAGGCGGTTCCAGGGTACGCCGCGTGGAAGGGCGATCTCTACAGCGTGATAGACCACCGGTTCATCGACTTCTTTTATGAAGGCGTCCCGGCAAGCGTTCCGATATCTGGAGCGGTGTGGGGCGGCGTAGGTGTAGACGGGATACCACCGCTCGACAATCCAGTGTTCATGGCACCCAGTGGAGCGACATACCTGGAGTTTGACGAGCCTGTATTCGGGGTCAGCATCAACGGAGACGAAAGAGCCTACCCGTTGCGAATTCTGGCGTGGCATGAGTTATCGAACGACGTGGTGGGCGGGAAACCCGTCGCCCTCGTCTACTGAACTCTCTGCGGAATGGGCGTCCTGTACGACGCCGAGCTTGATGGGAAGGTCCAGCGGATCGGCACGTCCGGGTTCCTGTATCAGAGCAACAAGCTCATGTACGACTCAGGTAGCCGGACGCTCTGGCACTCGCTAACGGGGGG
>CAUZKS010000083.1:0-7993 GCA_963580625.1 Dehalococcoidia bacterium
ACCGCTCGCGCCTTTTCATCCCCGCCAAGAAGATCAGGGTATTCGTCCTTGATAGTCATCACACACGACGACTCACAACCGGCGATCTTGATCCCGCGCTCAACGTACTCGTACAGGAGATCGACGTTGTAGCGGGCGTTCTCGCCGGCCATGTCCAGCAGCCCTTTTGAGATCATCGGTCGACCGCAGCACTTGCGGTCCTTGAGGATGATGACCTCGAAACCTAGCGCCTCAAGCAGGTCCGTTGCGGCGACGCCGATCGACGGGTAGTTGAAGTTCATGAAGGTGTCGTGGAACAGAACGATCTGGCCGCGGGGGAACGTTCCGGTCGGCGCCTGGCGCTTGTCGAACCACTTCTGGAAGGTGGTCCGGACCACCGGCGGCGCAGGCCGATCCGACGAAAAGCCGACAAGTTTGTCCAGCGCCCAGCGCATCGGCGCGCTCTGCGTTATGGCGTTCGCTATCGGGGCGATCGGCGCCATCCGGGCGTTCGTCTTGTGGATATCAGCGATCATCTTTGAACGCAGCGGCATCTTGTGCGTCTTGTAGTACTGGTGTAGGAACTCGTACTTGATCTTGGCCATGTCCACATTTGAAGGACATTCCGCCTTACATGACTTGCACTCCAGGCAAAGGTCAAGCACCTCGAACGTACGCTTGGAAGTCAGTTGATCGACCGGGAACTTGCCCGAGATCGCCGCCCGAAGTACGTTTGCCCGGCCGCGCGTCGTGTGCTCCTCCTCACGGGTCGCCATGTACGAAGGACACATGGCACCCAGGTTGAGCTTGCGGCACGCGCCGACGCCGTTGCACATCTCGACGGCTCCGGCAAAGCCGCCTTCGGCAGTGAAGTCCAGGCGCGTTTCAATTTCGTGCGAATGGTATTCGTCGCCAAACCGAAGGTTATCCAGAATGTGGGGCGTATCGAAAATCTTCCCCGGGTTCATGATTGTTTTTGGGTCGAACGCCCGCTTCACCTCTCGGAAGTTCTCAACCAGCTCCGATCCAAACATCTTCTCGGTCCAGAAGCCGCGCACGATCCCATCGCCGTGCTCGCCGGTCATCGAACCATCGAACTCCTTCAGGAGATCGGACACCTCGTCGCTGATCTTGTAGAGCCGGTCCATGCCCTCTCGGGTTTTGATGTCGATCAACGGTCGGATGTGCATGCAGCCCACTGAGGCGTGGCCGTAATAGCCGGCTTCGGTGCCGGAGTTCTTGATGATCTGCTGGAATCGACGTACGTACTCGGGCAACTTTTCCGGTGCGACGGCGGTGTCTTCCACGAATGGAAGCGGCTTGGCGCTGCCCTCGACGTTGTTCATCAGCCCAAGTCCGTTCTCGCGCATGGACCACACCTGTGCCTGTTCGGCTGCAGTGTGGAGTCGTGTTACGGCGAACCCGAGCTCTTTTCGGGTCATGTCCTGTTCGAGCTTGTCGAACTTATCAGCGATCTCCTCCTGAGAATCCCCGTTGAACTCTACGACTAGGATGTCGGTCGGCTCGCCCTGAAGGAAGCCGAGATTCCGGGAGAAGCTGATGTGGCGGCGGGCCTGCGTGATGATGATTGCGCCGATGTGCTCGACCGCAGACGGGTCGTGCTCAAGCGTGGCGACGGTGGCCTCCATCGCCTCGTCCAGACCCTTGAAGTGCAGGATGGCAAGTCCGGAAAACTCGGGGATTTTGACGAGGTTCAGTCGGGCGGATGTGACGGCGGCAAGTGTGCCCTCAGAACCGACCATGAGCTGTGCGAGGTTGAGTCCCTCCGGATCGTTCACGAGGTCAAGGTTGTAGCCACCTACGCGTCTCAACACCTTCGGAAAATTGGCCTCGACAAGCGGGGCGGCGCGCGCCGCAACGTCGCGGACGGCACGGTAGATATCGCCCTCAAGGCCGCCAAGACGTAGTTTGGCCTCCAGGGCAACACCTGAGACGTTTTCAAAACTGGCGATGCTTCCGTCTGAGAGGACCACGTCCTGACCAAGCACGTGGTCCACGGTCTTTCCATAGATGATCGAGTGTGCGCCGCAAGAGTTGTTGCCCATCGCTCCACCGACCGTCGCCCGGCTCGCCGTACTCGGGTCAGGGGTGAACATCAGGCCGTGGGGCCGCAGTTGCCGGTTCAGCTCTGTGAGCGTGACGCCGGGCTGGGTGCGGACCCACTGCTCTTCAGCGTTAATTTCAATCAAATCATGCATGTACTTGGTGTAGTCGATGACGACCGCACCTTCCTGAACTGTCTGTCCAGAAAGCCCGGTGCCACCACCACGGCTCAGCACCTTTACGCCATTCCGATTGCAGATCTCCATGATCGCCTGAACGTCCTCGACGGACTTCGGCAAAACCACACCGGCTGGCTCCATCGAGTAGATGCTGGCGTCTTGGCTGTACAACGCGCGGGAGTACTTGTCGAAGCGGACCTCACCTTGCACCACGCTCTGTAGCTCGGCAGCAAGATCGGTTCGGACACTGGTGGTCATCTTGTTCGGGTTCCTCTCCGTTTATGTCCGCCATAAAGTTCATCGGCAGTATGGCGGATGATTTACGGAATTCTCGTCGTGATCGATCCGTGATGATGCTTGGGTTAGTAGAACTGGACTATGTATTCTCCGACTTTCGCGCGAGTGTGGCATCTTCGCGCCGTTTGGCGATGTAAGACGCCAGTATCGTTATGGTCAGAATCAATCCCACGGTTCCAAGTGAGATCGTTGTCGGCATGTGGTAGGCCTCACTGGTGATCATCTTGATGCCTATGAAGACTAGGATGACCGAAAGGCCGAAGTTGAGATAACGGAAGTAGGGGAGAATCCCATCGACAAGGAAGAAAAGCGCTCTCAGCCCAAGGATGGCAAATACGTTTGACGACCAGATGATGAAGGGATCATCGCTAATGGCCAGCACCGCGGGTACCGAGTCCACCGCGAAGATCAGATCGGTTGTTTCCAATCCGATCAGCACCATGAAAAGTGGTGTCACGAACCATTTACCGGCTCGGCGCACGAAGAACTTCTGACCTTCAAACTCGGAAGTTACCGGTAGGAAACGCTTGGCCAGCTTCATTACCGGATTCTGATCGGGCTGGACTTCTTCATCGCGCCGGATAGCGAGTTTGACGCCGGTGAAGACTAAGAATCCCCCGAAAAGGAAAATCAGCCAGGAGAAATTTTCCAGCAACGCTACACCTGTAGCGATAAACAGCCCACGCATGACGACGGCGCCAAGGATGCCCAGAAAAAGTACGCGATGTCGGTACTCGGGCGGTACTCCGAATGAGGAGAAAACGATCAGGAAGACGAAGATGTTGTCTACGCTCAGCGAGAGTTCGATCACATATGCCGTGAGGAACTCATTGCCTTTATCCACCCCCATCCACACGAAAATACCGATGTTGAACAGGACTGCAAGGCCAACCCAGATGCCGTACCAGATCACAGCCTCGCGAACGCGTACCGTGTGAGCGTTACGATGGAATACGGTCAGATCTAGCGCCAACATGACGACAACGAAAACGCTGAAGCCGCCAAATAATAGGACGGAATCAGACACAGATCAGCCCGTCTGGTAAATGGTTACACGAAAAATACTTGCACGAATGGTCGAGCCGGGGGTTTGACGAGGGCGGTTGTGGAGCTCCACAACCATCAGACTGTTTGTCAGGCAATAGCGCGTTTGGAGTTCGGCGCGATCGTATTGAACCAGAACCACGTAACGTGAGCATCTAAGTCGGAATCGGCCGTGAATCCGAGGCGTTTATGTCGTCCTCCAAGAAGCACCATTTGTGTCGCAGACGCGCGGTCACCCGTAACGTTTGTCTTGTGGCTCTTTGTCTTGTGGCTCATTGAAAAGAGGCCGACTAGTTCGCCTTGACGATCTCGAACTTCTTCTTGCCGGCCGGCGTGTCAACAGTCACTGTGTCGCCAACCGTGTGGCCGATGATCGCTCCACCGACGGGCGAAGCGCTGGACATCTTTCCTGAGAGGGGATTGGCCTCGTCAGGGTGGACCAGTTGGACGGCCATAGCACGTCCGGAACCGAGTTCTTTGATGGTCACTCGACCGCCAAGCCGTACGACACCTTTTTCTCGTGCGCCGTTACGCTCGGTGATGATCTCGGCGCCCCTGAGGGTCTCCTCGATCTCACCGATCTTAAGGCTAACCATGCCGTGAGCCTCGCGTGCCGCTTCCAACGGTGCGTTCTCACGGACGTCCTTATCAGCTGCAGCCTTTCGGATGTCTTCCGAAAACTGGGTCCGCTGAATAATTAGCTCGGCCAGCTGATTTTGCATCTGTTGGTGCCCGGACTTGGTTAGTCGTGCTCCCGTGCCCGCATGGGCAGCCGATGCCGTCCGGGCTCCGGTAGCGGCGCCGCGTCCTCTTCGAAGTCGGAGATGCTGCGCAAGGTTTACCTCGATATATTCCTTCTTCTTCAGATGAGCAAGGAAGAGCTTTACGATGGCCAGCCGGTCAACCGCGTCGGGAGCCGTCCCGTGCGCTCCGATGTGGTCGCTGTAGTCGCCAATTTCTGGCGGGGCCAGTGAGTCAAGCGAGCGATCATTACCCAACCACCTTACGAACCTTCCCAGTTCCGCGCTTGCGATGGGCCGGTCGTCCTCGGCGATTGTCAGGGTGTAGTACCGAAGCGCTTCTGTGACGGTGGAAACACCATCCGCTTCAGGGTCGATTCCGGTATCCTTTGACTTGGCAACCATAAATCCCGGCGCGCTCCTGTCACTTCAAGGCCTGACACATTGAGGACGGTCGCCCGACTGTCTTTGTCGGGACCCCAGACATTCGATTCTAGGAACGCCTAGACAAGCCGTCAAGAAAACAGGTACAAAATCCAAAATATAGCGTCTGTAACCGGACGGCTTGAGCGCCTATAATCGTCAAGTTATTTTTTAGAGATCCTGAGATTTTTCTGAGTAAATGCCAAAACGCACATATCAACCAAAGAAGAGGCGTCGCCTCCGTGTTCATGGATTCAGGCTGCGTATGCGGTCCGTCGGTGGTCGAAGGGTTTTGGCCAGGCGCCGGGCTCGCGGGCGCTCACGCCTGTCGGTCTAAAGCCTGCTTGGATCGCAGGCCGCATAGGTTTACTGATGCGCAACGCTGCCAGACTACGTAAAAGCGCTGAATTCCGTGATGTCCGTAAACGCGGTCGACGCGTGAGCGATGGCCTTATGGCGTTTGGATCTGCGAGATCAGACAGCGAGATCAGCCGATACGGGTTGTCGGTCAGTAAACGGGTCGGCGGATCGGTAACCAGGAACAAGGTCAAACGCCGGTTGCGAGAGTGTTTCTCAACACTTGAGATCCTTCCGAATTATGACATTGTCGTCTCCGCAAGGCCCGCGGCGGCTCAAGTGGACTACCGGATGTTGCTCTCGTCGTTGAGACGGCTGGCCGGACGAGCCGGGGTGTTGCAGTCGGAAGAAACGGCGCCGGTCAATAATTCTCGAGAAGGCACGGTCAACCAGAGCCCACTCGAAAAGCAACGTCCCTAAATGCGCCGAATTGTGATCCTGCTTTTGCAGGGATACAAAAAGATAATTTCTCCCTATCTGCCTTCACAGTGCCTTTATGAGCCCACGTGCTCTATATACGCGCAGGACGCAGTGCGCGAGCATGGCGTCTTCAAAGGCATCCGCATGACGTTCAACCGTCTCGGCCGGTGCCATCCTGGACATGAAGGTGGATACGACCCAGTCCCGACGGCAGGCGCCGTCGATTCCGACGCCGGTACAGGGCACAACGCCTGAGACACCAGCGAATTTTGACACATCCCGCTCCCCGTACGGATCCATCAGTGGTCTGGCCGAAGTGAGCAATTGACCAGACCCGGAGATACAACTCGCCCTTGAATAAACACCCGGAGAGAACACCTGGGCCTCGGATACCGCGGTCCACATCACGCAGGCCACGGCCTCTCGCCATTGCACTGTTGTTCTCGGCATCGCTCTTCATACTGGCCGCTTGTATCGGAGACTTGGACCCGGACGGTGGCTGGGCCGCGCCTGTGGTTAGCGGCGACCACGTCTACCTGGGCGCGAAAGACGGCCGGGTCACACGGCTTGATCTAAACGACAACGGTCGATACGACGCCGCATGGGGATTTCCGGCACCCGGCGTGGACACACTCGGGCCAATCTACGGCACGCCTCGCGTGGACGACGACCGGGTGCTAGGCGCCGCATACGACTGTGACGGCCTCGATTGTTCCGCAACGGTTTTTGGTGTTTCCACAGAAACCGGTCAGGAACTCTGGAGATTTGAGCGTCAAACTCAGGTCGTTGGCGCAGTCGCCATAGCAGGGGATATCGTGCTGTTTGGCACGGCGCAGATCGACGACGAGTTTGATAACGACCCTGGCCCTGGTTTACCCGGCGCAGATGGATATCTGTACGCGCTGGACATCAGTAACCCTGCAACGCCGACCGTGAGCTGGCGATTCGCCACCACGGATTCCGTCTGGGGAACCCCGGTTGTGTCAGATGAAGTCGTGTACTTCGGCGATCTTGACGGCGTCTTCCACGCCGTATCGCTGGGCGGCGAAAGCGGAAACGCCGGCGACGAATTGTGGAGATTCCACGCAGAGGGCGCTATCGTCGCAGCGCCACTCATCCTGAACGGGAAGATCTACTTCGGCGACTTAAGTGACAACTTCTACGCGCTGGACATAGAGACCCGGGAAGCTGCCGGGCCCGGATCAAACCCGCCGGGCACAGGCGAATGGTCGTTTACTTCAGACGGCTGGTTCTGGGCCACCCCACTTGTCTACGAAAATACACTGTTTGTGGGCACTTTGAACGGCAAATTCTACGCACTCAACCCGGATACCGGGGCGGAAATTTGGGCGAACCCCGGAGAAGTTATTGGCCAGATCGTCGGACGCGCTGCTGTCATCACTGAACGGAACGGCGGAGATGCGGTTGCGGTGCCTTCCGGTAAAGACAACATCGCCGTGTTCAATCTGACGAACGGAAATGAGCTGAACGGCTTTGCTACGGATGGCGGGGTGAAGGCCAGCCTGCTTGTCGACGATGGCTTCCTGTACGCCCACACGACCGATGATCAAGTGATCAAGTTCAACACCGCTGACCGCAACCGATTGTCGTGCATCGAAGCAGAGACGGGAGCGGCGTGCTGATGAGTGCGTTCTTCTCCAGAAGGATGATGATCATCATCGGCGTCGCAGTGATCGCGATCGCCGTCTTCAAATTCGACCTGTTCGTCATCGGGCCGATGGTGAACTCGCTGGTCTTCCTGGACAAAATACTGTTCAGCAACTTCGGCCTGGCGATCATCTTCTTCACCGTAACGGTGCGGCTGCTAATGATCCCGTTGACCATCATGCAGACGCGCAACATGCGCAAAATGTCCGCGCTTCAGCCGCGCATGAAGGCCATGCAGGCCCGTTACAAGGACCACCCGGACGGTCGTCGCATTCAGTCCGCAGAGACGATGAAAATGTACAAGTCCGCGGGCGTGAGCCCGATCGGCTGCCTGGGACCGATGGTCCTGCAGATGCCGATCTGGTTTGGACTTTACCGAGCCATCTTCAGGGCCGTCCCGGCCACGCCGGAGGGCACAGCCAATCTGTCGACTGTCCTGTATGCATGGAACCCGGCCGCCAGCGAAGTCCCGCTGGGCAGTATGTTTATCGGTATGGACCTGGTTGACCTGGTGCAGAACGCGCCAGCGCCGTTCAACTTTGCGCTGCCAATCCTGGTCGGCGCATCAATGTGGGCGCAACAGAAGATCAGCGCTATGCCATCGATGGACGAACGATCAGCACAGACCAACCAGATGATGCTGTGGTTGATGCCGATCATGTTCGGGTTCTTCACATTCCAGTTCCCGGCGGGACTGGCCGTATACATCCTATTCTCCAACTTGATTGGAGTCGCAATTACTGCCGTGATTTCCGGACCGGGGGCCCTTTTCGGCACACGGTTCGGCACATCAGCGGCCACGGCGGCGGCGGCTGTAGAAGC
>CAUZKS010000084.1:0-7981 GCA_963580625.1 Dehalococcoidia bacterium
GGTGGCCCGGGTTCGGAACCTCGACGATGATCGTCTCGATTTCCGGCAGGTCCAGCGAGGTCGGCATCCTGTAGTCCAGGAAGCTGGAATTGACCATTGCGCCGTCGTCGTTGAGGAAATACTCCTCATTCAACGCCCAGCCGATGCCCTGCGCGACCGCGCCCTGCATCTGGCCTTCAACGTAAGCCGGGTGAATCGCCGTTCCAACGTCCTGAACGATGGTGTAGCGGATCACGTCCGTCTTCCCGGTCTCCGGGTCTATCTCGATGTCGCAGATCTGTGTTGAGTAGGCTCCACCGGCTCCCTCAGGGTCTACCGAAGCGCTGCCCACCACCGGTCCACCGGTCGAGCCCAGCTTGCTTGCCAGCTCTTTGTGAGAAAGGCGCAGCTCAGGGTCAGACTTCGACTGGTAGCTGCCGTTGGCAAACTCGATCTCGTCGACTTCAACATCCCAGAGCTTGGCCGCACGCTCACGGAGCTGTACGACAACATCCTGCGCCGCATCGTGTGCAGCGTAGCCCGTTGCGTACGTCGTGCGGCTTCCGCCGGTGACGTCCGTATATCCAATGCCTTCCGAGTCGGCGACGTGCGGGCGTACCTCCTCGGCAGGAATTCCGAGCACTTCAGCCGCCATCATTGCGATGGATGCGCGCGAACCACCGATATCGGTTGAGCCTTCTGTCAGTGCGACGGTTCCATCTTCGTTTACGGAGATCGTCACCGCAGACTTCAAGCCAATGTTGAACCAGTAACCGGATGCAATTCCACGACCGCGCAGTTTGCCGTCCGGGCCATTCTTCTCAAGCGGGGTGTTCCAGTGGTCAGAGGCCTTCGCAGCTTCATGAGTTTCGACCGCCCCGATGATCGGGTGGATCGGCCCGTCAGCCCTGCGCGTACCTTCTTTGGCGGCATTCTTGATCCGGAACTCGAGCGGGTCCATGCCGAGCTTCTCGCAGATCTCGTCGACCACCGTCTCCATGGCGTACGCGGCCTGCGTTGCGCCGGGAGCCCGGTACGCGGCCGTCTTGGGCTTGTTTACGACGACGTCGTAACCGTCGATCCGTGTGTTCGGAATGTCGTAGCAGGAGAAGACACACATCATCCCTGCGCCAACCGGGGATCCAGGGTACGCGCCGGCGTCAAACCGAAGGTCCGCAGTCGCGGCTGTGATGGTGCCGTCGTTCTTCACGCCGACCTTGGCGCTCATCCAGGTACCCGGCGTCGGGCCTGTGGACTCGAACACGGATGTCCGTTCCATGAGCAACTTGACCGGGCGTCCTGTCTCCCTGGAAAGAATCGCTGCGACAGGTTCCAGGTAACTTGGGATTTTGCCCCCAAAGCCGCCACCGATCTCCAGCGGAATTACCTTCACTGAGGAATCGGGCAGTCGAAGGATCCCGGCGGTCTGGCGTCGTGTCGGGAATGAACCCTGCGTACTCGTCCAGACCGTGACCCGACCCTCTTCGTCCCACGTGGCGGTAGCGTTGTGCGGCTCTATATAGCCCTGGTGAACCATCGCCGTGTCGAACTCACGTTCGATGACTATGTCCGCCTCGGCAAATCCTTTTTCGACATCACCGAACTCGTGGCGGATATGGTTCGCCTGGTTGGTCTGACCGTCGATCTTCTCGCCAAGGTCCTGGCCTTCCAGGTCCTCCAGCACGATCGGCGCGCCCTGCTTTAGGGCTTCCATAACCGTTGAAACGGGCTTGAGGACTTCGTAGTCCACCTTGATAAGGGCCGCCGCCTCAAGAGCGGTGTTTTTATCCAGCGCCGCAACGGCAGCAACGGGCTGGCCCTTGTACAGGACCTTGTCTCCCGCCATCACATTGTTGGATGCGTATCGAAAGTTGATGGCGCCTTCACCGAGGTCGATGAGGGTGTCGTGTGCTCCCGGAAAATCAGCGCTCGTGATCACGGCGCCCACGCCTGCCAGGGCTTTCGCCGCAGAGGTGTCTATCGACTTGATGCGGGCATGTGCATGTGGGCTGCGGAGAACCGCGCCTTGCAGGAGACCAGGGAGCTTGATGTCAGCTCCGTAGATCGCCCTCCCGGTGACCTTGTCGTATCCGTCGTGACGGATCGGACGAGTACCGATTACGTTGTACTTGCCTTTGGTGGTTTCTGTTGTCATCGCGACCTCCCTAGGCCGATTCTGCGGCCTTCTGGACCGCCTTCACAATCTTATCGTATCCGGTACATCGGCAAAGGTTTCCGGCGAGCCAGAAACGGATTCGATCTTCGCTCGGGTGCGGCTCTGTATCGAGCAGTGCCTTCGCTGAGATAAGGAATCCTGGGGTGCAAATGCCACATTGGAGAGCGGCCTCCTCAAGGAAAGCCTGCTGAAGCGGGTGTAGTTTCCCCGGCTCCGCCATACCCTCAATGGTCTCGACGGCGCTGCCGTCGATCTCTGCCCCAAGTACACAGCATGAGTCGACGATCCGGCCGTCAAGGTTGACGGTGCATGCGCCGCAGTTGCCGTCGTTGCAGCCTTCCTTGGTGCCCGTTAGACCCAGCTCGTCACGAAGCGTGTCGAGGAGGCTTACGTATGGCGCTACCAAGAAGTCGACCGGTTCCCCGTTCAAGGTTGCCCTGACTCTTATTTTCTCGACCAACTTAATTGTTCTCCCGGGCGCGTTCCACGGCCCTCTCAAGGGTTCGGCGGGTCAGAACGCCAACTAGATGTATACGTTGTTCGGCTGTGCCGCGCATGTCGGAGATCGGAGATGCGTCCCCGCTCGCAGCCTGAGCTGCGGCGGATATGTTCTCCGCTGTGGCTTCCTTCCCGGCCATGAAATCCCCGGCGGAGGAAAGGATGGGCGTCGGGCCAACAGCGGCGAGTGCGACGCGTGCGGAAACAATCGTGTCGCCGTCCAACTGGACTGAGCTGGCAACGCCGGCGACCGCGATGTCCATCTCGTTTCGCGGCGTGAACCGCTCGTAAGCGGCGCCAAAACCCTTCTGAGGCATCGGCATTTTCATCTCGACCAGGAACTCTCCATCTTCGAGCACGGACCGACCCGGCCCGGTGCAAAAGTCTTCAGCGGCCACTTCACGCGTGCCGTTGGGACCGGCGATTACGCAGGTGGTGGTGTGGACAATGAGGGAGCCTATGCCGTCACCACTTGGCGAAGCGTTACAGAGGTTCCCTCCGAGACCGGCCCGGGATTGGATCTGTATCCCGCCGATGATACTGGCGCTGTCCACCAGACCCGGGAACTTGGCGGCGACCTGTTCGTCCTCGTAGACGCGATAACAGGCGACCGCAGATCCCAGACGGAATTCAGAAGAACCAAGTTCAAGGACGTTAGTCTCCGGGATGTGCTTGATATCTACCAGTGCGTCAAGCTCCCATCGGCCGGCGCGCGCCATGACTAGGGCGTCGGTACCGCCGGCTAATGGCCTGGCGCGTTCGCCATGCTTGGCGAGGGCGGCTATGGCTTCGTCTACGCTCGTGGCGCGGACATACTCAAACGGATGCAAAAGCTGAGCTCCTTATATGACTCTGGCCGCATACAAAATATGGGGCGACGCCGGAAGCATTCGCAACGCGCGCAAACGCGCCCGGCGGAGCGGCGACCCCGGAAGCCGCATTATGCCCCCGCTCCAAGCGAGTCGCAACAGCCATAAGACGGGATGCCGGGCGCTCACGTCCTGCTGAAATACTGCTTGATGCAGTCCTTCAGCATTCCGCAAGAGGCCAATTCCGCTCCACTGGCCTACCCGTCCCGTTAGAATCCGCCCGGACCGCCGAAACTTTCAGGCGACCAACAGGCGAAATTCAAGCCAACTTCTCGTCATCCTGCTTCCGGCATAAAAACGCCGGAAGCCAGCCAGAGGATCATAATTTGCCAGAGTCCGCTATTTTCAAAGCCAGCCGGATTGCCAACTCGGACAACGACGGCTGGTTGAGCGACCACGCCGTTATCGTCGATACCGGAGGGCGAGTTGAGGCGGTCATACCATCCTCCACTCTTGGGGACACCTCGGGCAAGAAAACGTATGACTTGGGAGACGTGTCCCTGCTTCCCGGACTGGTCGAGGCTCATTCACACGTCCACGTGAGCCCCGATCTTGATGGGTTCGCGAACATCACTACCGAGACGGATGACCGGATGGTGATGCGGGCGGTAGGCGCAGTACGAAAGGCGCTTCTATCCGGGGTCACGACGATGCGGGACATCGGGTCTCGTAACGAGGTCGCCTTCCCTGTCCGTGACGCCATCGAGTCTGGCGTCATACCCGGCCCCCGCTTGCAGCTGGCAGGAACGCCGATCACGACAACAGCAGGGCACTGCTGGATGTTCGGCACCGAAGCGGACACGCTCGAAGACGTCGTGAGGGTAGTTCGGCAACAGGTCAAACTGGGCGCAAACGTGATCAAGATCATGGCGTCTGGCGGCAACTTCACTCCGACATCAAATCCGCGCATGACCCAGTACCCAGCCGAAACCCTGCGCGCCGCAGTGGTTGAAGCAGAACGGCTGGGCATCTATGTGGTCGCACATTCACACGCCACCGCCGGGATCCGTAACTGTATCGACGCCGGGATCCACCAGATTATTCACTGTCGCTGGCTTTCTTCCGATCCAACGGTCGCGATGGATTACGACCCCGAAGGCGCGGCCCGGCTAGCGGACGACGGGACATGGGTGGACCCCACGATTGGACTCTCGGTGCTGGGAGCCGAAGCAAGAGCGGCCGGTGCGCCACAACGACGGCTTCACTGGGGTGTATCGGCAGCGCGCCCCTCACCGGAACAGACCATTGAGGTGCTCAAGGACATGCGGGACAAGGGCGTTCGATACACCACGGGTCTGGATATGGGCATGGCTTACGCCGACTACGACAAATCCGCATACAACGCTATCGCGTTCGTCGAATCGCTTGGCTACACGCCGTGGGAAGCCATTGCGGCATCAACTTCTGTGACCGCCGAAGCGTTGAGAGTCAACGGCACCGTTGGCTCGCTTAAGTCCGGCATGATCGCAGACATGATGTCTGTGGCAAGCGATCCGTCAGAGGACATTCGAGCGCTGGCGATTTCGACAGACGTAGTGAAGGGCGGCGTGCCAGTGAAACTGGGAGGACGGGCGCTGGTCTAGACGACCGAACTTTTCTCGTTTTAATCAGCCTTTCGGGACAAGTTGCCCGATTTAAGTTAAAGGAACGCCTACACGTGACAGAAAACGCCGTCTTCAAAGCAGCCCGTGTCGCCAACGCGGAGGTGACTGCCTGGCTGCCCGATCACGCCGTCATCGTCGAAAACGGTCGCATCTCGGACGTTGTCTCGCAAAGTTCCATTGCAGACGGTATTTCCGATTCGCATGCAGTTCATGAGCTGGGTGATGTGTCTCTGCTTCCGGGGCTTATTGAGGCACACGCACACATGCACACGGCGGCCGGTCCTGACCCGGTGTATACCCAACAATCGGCCTTCAACGACTCAAAAGAGTTTTTCATCATGCGCGCGGTGGATCACATTCGGACCACGCTTCTAAGCGGTGTGACGACAATGCGAGATCTCGGTGGCCCCACCGACGTGGTGTTCCCGGTCCGTGATGCAGTTCGTGCGGGTGTGATCCCCGGGCCACGCCTACAACTGGCTGGCGCTCCGATCACGACCACCGCCGGACATTGCTGGTTTTTTGGTTCCGAAGCAGATACGGCGGAGGAAGTTGTTCGAGCGATCAGGGCACAGGTAAAACTGGGCGCTGACCTTATTAAGATCATGTCTACCGGCGGGATGTTTACTCCTACGGCGAACCCTCGCTCTGCCCAGTACCCGGTAGAGACGCTTCGTGCTGCCGTGGTGGAGGCAGAGCGACTCAACGTACAGATCGTGTCCCACTGCCTGGCCGCGGACGGTGTGCGTAACTGTGTGGAGGCAGGAATCCACACGCTGATCCACGCCCGATGGCACGATTCAGATTTCAGCAAGGGTCTCGCCTATGATCCCGACGTTGCGCAGATGGCCGCGGATAAGGGCATCTGGGCTGACCCTACGACCGGACACATCATGGTCGGCGATGTCAGGATCAAAGCGGGCGACGTTCCGGCACGTGTCCCGCACTGGGCCGTTTCCGCCACCACGGTCCCAGAAGAACAGCACGATGCAGTGCTACGCGATATGCGTGAACGTGGTGTGCGATTTGTGACGGGACTGGATATGGGCATGGCACACGGGGAGTTTGATATGTCTGCCGCGAACGCGTGGTCGTTCGTAGATCTTCTCGGTTTTAGCAACTGGGAGGCGCTTGCCGCGTCAACGATCGATACCGCTGAATCGTTACGTCTCGCCTCTGAGACCGGGGCAATCAAGGCAGGACTCAGCGCCGATTTGATGGCCGTATCCGGAGATCCGTCCAACGACATAAAAGACCTGTTCAACTGCACGGACGTTGTGGTCGAGGGTCGGCTAGTCAAGCGAGATGGGCGGGCGCTGGTTTAGCTACCGGTGACTATCGGGGCGATCGACTCGTCAGGCGACAGGAACGTTCCCCAGAATTGTTTCTTCTGCCGGTAGTTCGAATGGAATGGCAAAGGCGAAGTCCGCGCCTTGGCCTTTTTCGCTCTGACACCAGATCCGGCCGCTATGCCTGCCAACAAGCCCTTTACTTACATACAGTCCAAGTCCCGTGCCGGGGATGCGAATCTTCACCGGATCGCTGCCACGGTAAAACCGCTCAAACAGCCTCTCCTGATCTTCTACTGTAATTCCCAGCCCAGTATCCGCTACCGATACGACAACCTCATCACCTTGTGCCACGCATTTCACCAGCACACGGCCGCCTTCACGACTGTACTTGATGGCGTTTGAGATCAAGTTGCTGATTACTTGATCAATAGCCTGCCGGTCTCCTTCTACCATTTGCAGGTCGCCGGTCCGTTCAAATTTGACCGTCACCCCCGCATGTCTTGCGGCGGCTTGGAACAGGTCCAATGCGCTTGCGACTAAGTTCTCAATATCGAACATCGTGACGGTCAGCGGGACGCTCGCATCTTCAGCCATCTCCAGGTGCGCGAACACGTTCAAAATGTTCTGCATCCGCACAGATGACCGGGAGGCTTTCAAAAGCAGGTCATGTTGTTTTTCTGGCACCTCACCAGCGGTCCCATCAAGGACAAGATCCACGAATGCGCTGAAGGCTGTGAGCGGGCTCCTGAGTTCATGCGCAACCGTGGTCATCAGGTCGGTCTTCTGCGTGTTGATGTCTTTCAACTCATCACTGGCGTCTTGAAGTTCACCGTGAAGGTGTGCGTTGGCCACTGCTCCGGCCACCTGCCCCCCAACGCGCGTCACTATCTCCAGTTCGCGCTCCCCATACGCGCCCGGTTTCAGCGAAGTTACCGCCAGGCCCGCAAAAGTTCGACCGCCGGATACAAGGGGGACACAGATCATCGATCGGGCATTGGTCTCGTTTGGCCAGGGGAGCCGATCAAAAAACTGGTTAATCTCGGCCTCGTCAAGAACTGCGCCCTTTCGTCTGCGCATCAATTCACCCAATCGTGTGCCGACAAATGCTTTGATCGGTATTTCGCGGCCGATGCCAAACCCGGTCTGCGTTTCTCCTTCAGCCCACGCGTACATCGCCGAACTACGCTGAGAGTTGACGTACGAGATCGAAATTCTGTCGAAGTCGATCAGTTTCCTGAATTGATCCGTAAACCTTGAGTACACCGAATCTATAACAAGTGAAGAACCAACAATTCGTCCTATTTCGGCGAGGACCGTACCCTCGGTCGCTTCAGATTCCGCTTGCTCGTTATGTCTCGACCTTTGAACCGCCTGGCCTATGGTCGTGAATACGACGCCCGACGCTATGAACGTGATCACATCTCCGCTCATGTCAACGCCCATAGTCCCCTCTGTCGCGACAAGCCATGCCAGGCCTGCCGGAACCAGAGCTATAAAAGCCCCGGCGGCCACAGCAGGCCACACCTTTAGCCGCATCGTTGACGTTAAGATCGCAAGGGTGAC
>CAUZKS010000085.1:0-7849 GCA_963580625.1 Dehalococcoidia bacterium
GTTGATGGCGGACCGTCTTTACGGCGCTGATCGTGTTGTGTGGGGCCGAATGACGCGCACGACGGCGCGCCGGTTCGAGGCGAACGGCTGGAAGTTTCCTATCTGTATGGCCAAGACCCACCTTTCGGTTTCGGCAAATGCGCGCCTGCGGAACGTCCCCACCGGCCACGTTCTTCCGATACAGGAACTGCGCATTTCTGCAGGCGCTCGACAGATAATCACGCTTGCAGGTGACATAATGACTCTGCCGGGACTTCCCTCGAAGCCTAATGCGCTGGATATCGATCTGGACGATGATGGCCAGATATTTGGCGTGTTGGGAACCTGAGTAGGGCCGTACGGGTTCCACTCACGTTAATCCCGCATGGACAACTTCCAGACCATGACCTCTATTGCTACCGAGGCCCCGATCGACGTTAACGGGGTAATTGTTCCAAACCGTCCCGGTGGGCGGGTGCTGGCGGTGCTGCGCGACGCCGGCGCAAGTGTGCCGACGCTGTGTTTCGACGATCGACTTGAACCGCAGGGCACCTGTCGAATGTGCCTGGTCGAGGTCGAGGTGAACGGCCGGAAAGAGACGGTCGCCTCCTGCACGGCGTTTTCAGAACCCGGCATGAGCGTCCAGACGCACACAGACGAGATCGTTGAGTACCGCAAGACCTTACTCGAAATGCTCCTGTCTGAGATCGAAGATCCGTCCAAGATTGGGCAGACGGAAGCCCTTGGCGATTACGAGTTCCAGGCGGCGGTACGCGAGTACGACGCTCAGCCCGACGCGTTCAATCCGTTGGATCGACGCAAGAAGGTCGCCGACCCTAACCCGTTCATCAAGCGGGATTACGACCTGTGCATCGCCTGTTTCCGATGCACGAATATCTGTAACGACTGGGAACAGGCGTCTGCCATAACGGTTACAGGGCGAGGGCAGGACTCAACCATCTTCAGCAAGTTCAACAACCTGCTGATGGAGAGTCCCTGCACCTTCTGCGGCCAGTGCGTAAACACCTGTCCCACAGGCGCACTCACGAATCGGAAACTGTCCGACGCCGTTATGCCGACGCCGATGGCGTGGAACGGCGACTCGGCGGAAGAGATGCTACAGAGCGTCCCGGGGCCCTCGGGCGACTTCGTACCGCTCGGGCCGGGCACCGCAGTAGATCGCACATCCACCATCTGTCCTTACTGCGGCGTCGGTTGTGGCATCAACCTGATCACGCAGGCCGGCGACCTAATCGGGTCCGAGCCCGACTTTTCTGCCCCGAGCCAGGGATCACTCTGTGTCAAAGGCCAGTTTGGATCATGGGACTTCATCAACAGTAATGAGCGCCTGACGACGCCACTTATCAAGAACCCCCAGGGTGAGTTCGAACCTGCAAGCTGGGACAGTGCGCTCACGCTGATTACGGACAAGCTCAAGCACTACAAGGACGTGGACGGCCCTGACTCGATGGTGTTCTGGAGTTCCGCCCGCACGACCTCTGAATCGAACTACCTCGCTCAGAAATTTGCCCGGGTGGCGCTTGGGACTAACAACATAGATAACTGTTCACGTACCTGACACTCCCCGACGGTCGCCGGTCTGGCGGTCATGGTTGGCAAAGGTGCGATGAGCAACTCAATCGAGGAGATCGCCGGGGCGGACATGCTCCTCGTGATCGGGTCCAACACCACTGAGGCGCACCCCGTCATATCGCTCCGCATGAAAAAAGCCGTGCGGAGAGGCGCCAACCTTGTAGTTATCGACCCGCGGAAGATCGAGCTGACCCGCTGGGCCAAAAGGCACGTGCAGCTGAGGATCGGGACCGACATCCCGGTCTTGAACGCCATGGCCCATGTGATCATCAAAGAGAAGCTGTACGACGCCGAGTATGTCACACACCGCACGGAAGGCTTCGAGGCGCTCTCGAAGCACCTGGAGATGTACACGCCGGAGTTTGTAGAGGGAATCTCGGGCGTTCCGGCGGAGCAGATCGTTGCAACCGCTCGTGAGTATGCGGCGGCATCGCCAAAGGCCTCAATCTGTTACACACTCGGCATCACAGAACACTCGTGCGGTACGCACAACGTCCAGGCGGTCGCCAACCTGGCGTTGCTGTGCGGAAACTTCGGCAGGGAAAACGCAGGCGTGAACCCGCTGCGCGGCCAGAACAACGTGCAGGGTGTGTCAGACATGGGCGCACTGCCGACCGACCTGCCGGGCTACCAGAAGCTTGAGAAGCCGGAAGTCCGGGAGAAGTTCGAGAAGGCGTGGGGCACGCCGCTGCCAAAGCGCCGAGGCATCACCAAGATCACGGCCATGGACCAGATGATCAAGGGCGAGGTGAAGGCCGTGTTCATCATGGGCGAGAACACGGTCGTATCGGACCCTTGTTCCGGCCACAGTAGACGCGCTCTTGATGCGGCCGAGTTTGTGGTGGTCCAGGACATATTCATGAACGACACCGCTCGATTGGCAGACGTTGTGCTGCCGGCGGCGGCCTTTGCGGAAGTCGAAGGCACATTCGCGAACTCCGAGAGACGGATCCAGCGAGTTCGCAAAGCGGTCGATCCACCGGGTGAGGCGAGGGCCGATTGGCGAATTCTGCTGGACCTGTTCGAGTACATGGGCGTTCCACAGGATCTTTACTCGGCCTCCGAGGTGTGGGACGAGGTCGCGGCGCTGGCTCCTATCCTGAGTGGCATTTCATATGAGCGGCTCGATCGGGAGGGCGGCATTCAGTGGCCTTGCCCGACGCCAGATCACCCCGGCACGGTGTTCCTACACCAGGACGAGATGGACTCCGGCCTGCCGGGCCAGTTCGCCCCGGTCGATCACATCCCGCCGGTTGAGGAGCCGGATGATGATTACCCGCTGTTCCTGACGACGGGCCGCCGACGTTCCACGTATCACACGGGTACGCAGACGGGAAGGGCGATAGGTTTCGAGGAGCTTGTGCCGCACGAGCTGGCGGAGCTCAATCCGGTGGACGCGTTAGCACTAGGTATCGAGGACGGCGAGGTGGTGCGCGTGTCGTCACGCCGCGGTTCTCTGGAGGTCCACGCCAAGGTGACGGATCGCTCGCCGAAGGGCGCAATCTTCATGGCGTTCGCCCACCCAGACACGGCGCCAACAAACGTGCTGACGATCGACGCATACGACTTCATCACCGAAACACCGGAGTTCAAGGCCTGCGCCGTGAAGGTGGAAAAGCTGGGCCGAGGGGAACCTGTGGGAACGGCTGCGGCGGATTAACCATTGCTCAGATGAGTTATCCGGACCGGCTTGAACGCGATGTGAGTCTAATGATGCTCGCGAAGAGTTCAAATACGAAGCCTCATAAACAGAGCATGTAGATACGTTCTAGACGGGAACTAGGCTTCCGGAGTGGTTTGGCTACTCGTTAGGTCTTGGTGTTCCAGTTGTATATGGTCACCAAGGTCCACTGTCATGAGGTCCAACCTGCTCCGTATCTCACAGACGGCCTGGAGCCATTGGGTAACGGAAATCTCGCCGCGGTCGTACGAGTCCTTCAATGCACTCCACAGTGCCAACGCGTCTGTTCGGTACACTCGGAGTTGCTCCACATGGTGACTTCGATGCCAAGCCTCAACCGGTGCAAAGTCATCGGCTGGGGACGCCCAATTCGTCTATACCGTTAGCGTTACACATGGTTAACTTCCGGCTAATTGAACCTTCACGGAACGCATCTGTCGGGGCATGACGGCGTTCGATTCCCAAGTCTGGATAACGCCGAGGTTCGTCGTGATCACCGGTTTCACTTGGACTCGGATCAAGATGGGACCGTCCTCCGCCATGATGCGCGGCATCTCGGTCGCCATCTCCTCCGTGTCTTCGAACGAGTAAGCGGACTTATATCCGCTTCCCATTGCGATGGCGGGCCAGTCGATGATCCCAGCACCTGCGATAGGTTGGCCGCCAGTGATGGCGTAAACGCCGTTGTCGTACACCACGTGGACAAAGTTCTTAGGTGACTTGTTGCCGACGGTGACCAGGCTGCCCATGTTCATGATCAGGCTGCCATCGCCGTCCAATGCAATGACCTTGCGGTCAGGAGCGCCGAGCGCTATGCCAAGGGCGATGGACGATACTTTGCCCATCGAGTTATTCGTCGGGATGTCCAGTTCGGGCCGGTCAGATGTCTCTTTCCAGAACTTTGACTGCGTCATCGCGGTCACTACAACAGCGTCACCGCGTTCCCGTTGAATTGCGGTTGCGACATCCTGGTACTCGATCATTGGTCTCTCCTCAGATTCGGAACGGTGGTGCCGGGAAGATACCCCGGAATCGATATTGAGTCCATTTACAGGGTTCTAAATTGTCTCCAAACGGTCATACGCCTTAAATGCCCTCAGATTGGACAGCGTTAGATGCCCGGCCCACTGGCGTTTGGCGACCTCCCAGGCGTGTGCGTACTGCTCGCCCCAAGTCCAGAACGGCGCCCAACTCCCGTCGCTCGATTGCGATTCGATCAGGTGGTCGAGATATTTATCGGTCGTGGTTCGCAGGCTGATTGCCAGTAGAGAATCAGGGTTCGGGGCTAATCCGATGGGTGGTGCGTGATAAGACTTCCACTCCGATGGGCCTGTTGCCACTACCGCTTGACCGGCTGCGGTGAGTTGATCAGACAATCCCGCGGCGATGTCATCTGGGAGACGCGCCTGCATGCGAAGGTAACAAAGTAAGACGTCCATTTCGATCTCGGCCGGTTGCTCTGCGAGATTCTCAAGCGCGAGGGCCGTTGTCATATCGAGGAACTCCCGGGGAACCAGCGAGCTGTATTCGTGAAAGTACCCGATTATCTCGGCAGATGGATTGCCCCAACCAGCGGGATCGAACGGCCCGTCCAGCCTCGGGCTGTAGTTCCACCACGGCGCATGCGGAGCATCCTCAACCTCCCAAGAAACCTTGCTCCATCCGGCGCGCTTGGTGTCGTAGCGATCGATCAAGTAGGCGATGGCACTGCTAACGAGCGGGTGGTCGTGCGATAGGCCCAACGCACTGACGTGTTGCAGCGCCACGGTGGTTGATAAAGGAGACGAGTCAGGCATCCAGATGTCCGGCTCGATTCCGTGCCCGAAGCCTCCGTCGTCGTTCTGGAACTCGGCAAGGGCATCGACAACCGCCTGCACTGGGCCATCTTCGACCTCATGCTGGAACATGGCGCGTTCAAGCGGTCGAGCTAGCAACTTCATGAAGTTACTAGCCTTACGGAACGCGTCTGATGTGAGAGTCAAGGGCATGACGATGTCGACACGGTGGTAACTTCTCCCTCACCCCAGCCCTTTCCTGCTGTGAGAGGGGGATAAATGAAAGAGTGATTTACAGGGTTAATTCCTTTTCCGATCGGGAAAAGGTGCAGGATGAGGTAGAAGCATCTCACTTCAACCGGATCTCAAATCCCCGTCATTGCATATCGCAGTTCCAGTTAAACGCTGACGTATTCCGCGCCGATGAGCACCGCGACGGGCTTTGAGGTCTCTTCGGCCTTCTTGAAGGCCAGCGCGATCCTGTCCAACTCGACATCCGTCTCGATGATCCAGTACGGCGTACCCCAGGTGTGTAGGAAGGGCTCCAGGAATTGGGCTGCGCTGTCGGGGGTGTCTCCGTGTCGTGTGTAGCCCCGGTATCCGATGAACATGACGAGCGGCAGGTCGATGCCAATCCCAAGACCACGGAGCGCGTCTCCAGACTCGAATAGACCCGAGTTCTGGATCATGACGGCTGGCTTCTGGTTGGCGATCCACAACCCGGCGGCGATGGCAATCGCCTCACCTTCACGCGCGATCGGAACCACCTCCATGCCGCTTTCGGTCATATTGTCGTACATGAAGTTGGTTTCGCTGTCCGGCAGAGTCACCATGTGCGTGACGCCCTGCGCAGCGATGTGCTCGACCATCGAGCGAGCGGTAAGGCCTTCGGTCGTCCCCTGTGTTGTCATCTGGGATCCCTCCTGATCGGGCTCGATAAGTCCAAATATCAAACGGTGGACAAGCGTAATCGCAGATTCAGATCCGGGCAACCGGGCCTAATACGGACGACCCGCAATAAGTTAATCGTCCTCTGCCGAGGGGCCACTCGCCGTGGGGTCACCGTCGGAGACCCGCATCGGAGGTTTTCCGGGTGACGGGGTGAACAGGATCAACACCGCTGCGAAGATGGCGAACGCAGTTAGCATGGGAAACACTGCCCGATAGTCACCCGTGATGTCGTATATCAGGCCTGCGCCCAGCGCTCCGGCCGCCTGTCCTCCGCCCACCCACGGCTCCACGAAGCCTCGTACCGCGCCCAGTGAACGCCTGCCAAAATAATCGGCAACTATCACCGATGGGATGACGAGAAGGCCGCCCAGCCCGAAACCGAATAGCGTGGCCACGATGAAGGCCAGCGCCGTGTTGTCCACGGTCAGGAACAGCAACGCAACCACGCCCATGAACAGTGCGACAGCCGCATAGGTGAGTTTGACCGGGAACTTTTCGGCGACCACGCCCCAGAAAATTGCGCCGATCGCTGACCCGGCTGCCAAAGAGGTCAGCGCAGCCGCTGCGACTGTCGCACTGATGCCTTGGTCGCGTAAAAACGCGGCCTGGTGGATGTTGACGCTGGCATGGACGAAGAACAGCAATCCCCCAGTCAACCCGATGGCCCACAGTGTCGGGGTCCGCATAGCCCCGCCGAGGGTCCAGCCTTCGATCTCGACGGGCGCAGCGGGCCTGTCTTCCCGTGCCGTATCTCCAGAGGTGCTCTCAAGTTCTCCAACATCCCCGTCGCCGTCCGGCAACATTCCGACGTCTTCTGGTTTGGAGATCATCAGGAACCAGAGGGGCGCCAGCGCTACAACCCATACGGCGATGCCCAGCCAAAACCACGCTTCCCGCCACCCCACGGTGTTGATAAGTATCTGTGCGAAGAACGGCATTAACCCCATGCCAACCGAGTGCGACGAAGCGAGTATCCCGTTGGCGCGACCGCGGCGACGGATAAACCACTGAGAGACCACCGTCCCGGTCCCGATCTGGACGGGTGCCGCAAATATCACTCGCCCGATACCAAACAAGATGTAGAAACCGATGGGCGTGATCCACCAGCCGATAGCCATCGTCGTAAACCCGAGAGTGAGGGCCGCGCCAAGCAGTACGGCGCGTGGACCGTATCGGTCGATCAAATATCCCGATATCGGCGCTGCGAACATAGCCGCAATCCCGCCCGCGCTCGCAGATCCAGCTAGAAGGGTCCTGCTCCAGCCGAGGTCCTCTGCCATTGGGAACATGAAGACGCCAAGCGTCAGGGACGCCGCAGCGTTACGGACGAACACCGCAGTCCCGGCGGAGAAGAGGATCGCCCAGCCATAAAAAAACGGCGTATGTCGAGCGATGCGATGTTGGAGGTTAAGAGAGTTCAAGGGGCCCCGATGTTCTGGAGAATGCTGCGGTCAGCGGCGCACGATGTTACAACGTCATTGCATCGAAATGACGTGACACCCGCGCGCAGTGCATCGAATTGACTTCCGTATGACCTCTAAATAGGGGTTGCTCCAGCCCCCTGAGATTCCAGACTCGCCAGAATCGCACCCAGCGAATAAGAGGAACCGCAAGCATGGCCATCATCTACGAGAAGCGTGACCAGATCGCCTACATCACCATCAGCAACCCGGACAAGGCAAACATCCTGGACAAGGCCAGCTCGGACGCCCTCTCGGATGCATGGAAAGAGGTCTGGGAAGATCGTGATGTCCGGGCCGCGGTCCTAACGGGTGAAGGCGATAAGTACTTTTGTGCAGGCCACAACCTTGCTCCACGGCCGGATGTCACGGAGGAGGAACGTGAACGACTGCGGATGCAGCGCACCTAT
>CAUZKS010000086.1:0-7825 GCA_963580625.1 Dehalococcoidia bacterium
TTACGCAAATGGCTTGCTAAACTGGGCATTCCTTCCTAATTTGGTCTATCTAGGTTACTCGTGTAACTCGGTTGAACCTGACGAATATATGATGACTATATACACCATAACTGAAACATAGTCATCTGTGCTTTTGTTGTACAAGAGGGCATATTGAAATCAATGTTGACAATAGACAACATATGTTTAACAATGATGATTATGTTCACCAACGACGAACGATTGGTCGGAAGTCGTTGATTCAGCGACAGGGAGGGAACTTGCATGATCGAAGAACAGCCCTTAACGGCGGCGGACGGGCTCACAATGAACCCGGTTCAACTCGAGTTCAAGGACGGACCTGTCCTCAACGCAGAATTTAAAAACCTAGTGGCCGGTGCGATCAGCACCATTCTCCAAGCCGTAGGTGAGGACCCTACCCGGAGCGGAATCGCCGACACTCCGTCACGCGTCGCCCGTATGTATGACGAACTGTTATCCGGCTACAAGACCGATCCCGTGGAGTTGCTGAACAACGCCCTGTTCGATGTCGAGTACGACGAGATGGTGGTTGTAAAAGATATCGATTTCTACAGCATGTGTGAACACCACATGCTCCCATTCTATGGACACGCCTCTGTGGGCTACCTTCCTGAAGATAAAGTGATCGGCCTTTCCAAAATCCCCCGTATCGTGGACATGTTTGCTCGTCGCTTGCAAGTCCAGGAGCGAATGACACAGCAGATCGCCATTTTCTTGGAGGATCTGATCAAACCCCGTGGCGTCGCCGTCGTCGTTGAGGCCAGCCACCTGTGCGCGGCCATGCGCGGCGTCAAAAAGCAGCGTACGCGCATGTTGACCAGCGCCATGCTGGGAGCGTTTAGGGACAACCCGTCCACACGGGCTGAGTTCATGATGCACATCCGCGCCGGCTCCTATCCCCAGATGTGATGGGACGTACCTGGAATAACGGGGCGGTACAGCTCAACGGATGAACACACAAAACAAAGTCGTCCTAGTAACCGGAGCCGGGGTACGCGTCGGGAAGGTCATTGCACGCCGACTGGCTAACTCGGGCGCGCGTGTAGCGGTCCACTACCGGAACTCGGAGACAGAGGCCCGTGAGTTTGTCGACGAGATTGTTTCCGGCGGGGGTCAGGCAGACATGTTCCAGGCCGAGCTTGGCGATCGTTCCCGGGCGGAATCTCTGGTCCCGGCTGTGGTCGAACGATTCGGCTCGCTGGACATCTTGATCAACAGCGCTTCTGTATTTCAGAATCGCTGGCTTGACGAGACGGACGACGCCAATTGGGACATGAATTTCGCCGTGAACCTAACCGCTCCATTCGTCCTGTCACGGTCTATGGCAAAGTATCTGGACGGCAAACCCGGGAAGATTGTCAACCTCACTGACTGGAATACCACGCGTCCCAAGCGCTTTGCGTACGGCGTCAGCAAGGCGGCACTGGGTGGGCTGACGCGTTCACTCGCGGCGGCACTTGCGCCATCAATCCAGGTCAACGAACTGGCGCTGGGGGCGATATTGCTGCCGATCACCGCCGCACCGGATGAAGACGCTGAATTATCAGAGAAGCTGGCCTCCCGTACGCCCATTGGCCGACTCGGGACTCCGGAAGAGGTGGCACAGGTCGTTATGACCCTGATCGAGAACGACTACATAACTGGCGAGACCATCTACGTGGACGGTGGCCAGAGGCTGTCTCGAACATGACCTATCGGAGATCCACATGACACATGATCCCAGCACAAGGGTTGCATTGATCACCGGCGCGACGGGTGGACTCGGATCGGCGATTGTGCCGGCATTTGGATCGGCCGGGTACAGCGTTGTTAGTTGCGATGCTGCGCATCCTCATGTGGCCCGGCAGTTCGACGTGACAGACCCGGCCGCAGTGGAAACTGCCGTTAGTGACATCCTGACCGATTTCGGGCGAATTGACGTACTGGTTAACCTAGTGGGTGCATGGCGGCCGCAGGATCCTATCTCCGAGATCACCGACGAAGACTGGGACGGGCTTTTCAAGATCAATTTCAAATCTGTGCTGGTCATGTCACGCGCCGTCCTCCCGCACATGATTGAACGGGGCAGCGGGCGCATCATCAACGTCGGAGCCAAACAGGGCGAACGTGGCGCGGGCGGGAACGGCCCCTATTCGGTGGCGAAGGCAGGCGTGCTGGCGCTAACCGAGGTCATGGCGGACGAGACACGAGATTCTGGAATCACTGTTAACGCAGTGGTGCCCTCTGTGATCGATACACCGGGAAACCGCGCCGCCATGCCCGATGCAGACTTTGATGTGTGGGTCCCCCCGGCTCAGATCGCAGCGGCCATGGTGTTCCTCGCAAGCAACGAGGCGGAGAGTATCTCGGGAGACCGTATCCACGTGTTCAACAAGTCATGACGACGGATCGCATCCACATCACCGGGTTGCGCGTCGAGTGCATCATCGGCATTAACGACTGGGAACGCGTCACAAAGCAGGATGTGGTCATCGATATCACCCTGCACGCGGACCTCACGAAACCCGGCGAATCAGACGATATCAAAGACACCATCAACTACCGCGACATCAGCAAGGCCGTACAGGCACATGTCGAGGCGTCGTCATACGGACTGTTAGAGGCCATGGCGCGAAAGATCGCAACGATCTGCCTTGAGCCCAAAGCTGTAATCCGGGCTGACGTGAGCGTTCAAAAACCTGGAGCGCTTCGTGGTGCGGACTCAGTTGGAGTGAAGATCAGCCGTTCGTGAAGATCACAGCATTTAAGAACTTCATCTACATCTGGCACGAAGGCGCTCGCTAGACGGCTATATCTACCCGCCCGCGTCACCCACTCTGGGCGCCCGGTCCCGGTGGATCGATCTCCAGCCCTCCACGTAGCCCCGGCATGGCCCATGCTGCGTCGGGATCGTCAGTTTCGACCTGCGCCACCAATCTGATGAAACTCTGGAGTCGGTTGTACTCACCCCGAACGTCCGCGCGGGGGTGCTTCCAGTCATACATGTAACGCACCGACCGCACCCTCGCCTGCACCAACTCCTTCGTGCAGTTAAAGCATGGGCGCAGTGTTGTGTACACGTCAGTCCCCTCTATAGGGGTGCCGAAACGGGCCGCCGATAAGATGGCGTTCTGCTCGGCGTGTACACAGATGCACAGGTCGTACGCCTCGCCCGACGAGTATTTTGTGCCCCGGTTCTCGCAGCGCTGGCATCCGCCGTCTTCGCAGTTCGGGAGGCCCTGGGCTGTCCCGTTGTATCCGGTCGACACGATCCGGTCATCACGAACGATCACAGCGCCGACCTTGCTGCCAAGGCAGTTGGCTCGTGCCCGCACGGCAATGGCGATACCCATGTAGTACTGGTCGCGATCGGGCCGGATATGAGGCGTTTCAGAGGCCATAATAGGATGTCCCTACAGAGGCAGATAGAGGGCCGAACAGGCTGCTATTCTAGCTTTATTATTATGATCGTAAGTTCCGATGCCGCTCCATACGTGACCGCAAGCGACGAAAACGGCACGTGCATTAAGGCCAGGAAAACCAATTGACTGGTACCACTTCCCGACCCACGCTACCCGACTCCCGCGGCCGATTTGGGGACTACGGCGGACGTTTCGTTCCTGAAACGCTGATGGCGGCGCTTGAAGAACTTGAACTCGAATACAAGTCGGCACGCTCTGACCCGGCGTTTATTGCAGAGTTAGACGATTTGCTCGCCAACTACGTCGGGCGCCCGTCACCTCTCTACTTCGCCTCCAACCTCACTCGGGAACTGGGCGGCGCGCAGATCTACATCAAGCGCGAAGACTTAATCCACACCGGCGCACACAAGATCAATAACGCTGTCGGACAGGCGCTCCTCGCCCGTCGGCTCGGCAAAAAGCGGATCATCGCCGAAACAGGCGCCGGGCAGCACGGTGTTGCCACGGCCACCGTTTGCGCCATGTTCGGCATGGAATGTGTCGTCTACATGGGTGAAGAGGACATACGCCGTCAGGCGCCTAACGTCCGGCGCATGGAGATACTCGGAGCGACAGTCGAGACAGTGACCTCCGGTAGTCGAACGCTAAAAGACGCCATCAACGAGACGATCCGGGACTGGGTTACGAACATCGAAACCAGCCACTACATCATCGGCAGCGTCGTTGGACCGCACCCTTACCCGATGATCGTTCGGGACTTCCAGTCGGTAATCGGGAGAGAGTCCCGGTCACAGATTCTTGAGACAACGGGGCGGCTTCCCGATTACGCCATCGCGTGCGTGGGAGGGGGCAGCAACGCCATCGGCCTGTTCAGCGGCTTCATTGACGACGACTCGGTACGATTGATCGGCGTCGAGGCAGCGGGGGCGGGCGTCGATACTGACGAGCACGCCGCGACGATGACGAAGGGACGCCCGGGTGTGCTACACGGGGCAATGTCATACCTGCTCCAGGACGAACACGGACAGGTTCAGGAAGCGCACAGCATTTCAGCAGGGCTGGACTACCCGGGCGTGGGACCCGAGCACAGCTACCTGCGGGACACCGAAAGGGCCCAGTACGTCGCCATCACGGACTCTCAGGCCCTCGAAGGGTTCCAACTGTTGAGCCGGACAGAGGGGATTATCCCAGCGCTCGAGCCTTCACATGCGCTTTCATATATCTCCGATTTCGCTCCCACACTCGACCCGGATTCAATTGTTTTGTTGCTTCTTTCCGGGCGAGGAGACAAGGATCTAGATACGGTAATCGACGCTTTGGATAATGTGTCCTGACGAAGGTCACAATGTGAGCACGTAGAATCTCTGGTTGAGAGTTCGTATACATCGTTGAATGGCAAACAATCGGGTGCTAGTCTCAACCTGGCTGATAGACGAAATTCGTCGCGCTGTCGCGCGCAATTGAATCGGGTCGGCCGCGTGACTGAATTAATTGAAGATAGAGGTTCCCTCGTTGCCTGAAGGGTTCGCCGATAACTGGACGGTCATCGCCATCGCTGGCGC
The DNA here is from genome assembly GCA_963580625.1 of Dehalococcoidia bacterium. Classification (GTDB taxonomy): domain Bacteria; phylum Chloroflexota; class Dehalococcoidia; order Lucifugimonadales; family Lucifugimonadaceae. Next base: position 4,985 of record CAUZKS010000086.1, read on the forward strand.
TGTCGGAATGCTGGCGATCGGCATACTGTTTCTTGCGTCGTACCTTCTCGCTCCAAAACGTAAGAGTGAACGGGGTCGAATTCCCTACGAGTGCGGAATTGAGGCGACGCCGTTCTCCTGGTCCCGCACGAACATCCGCTACTACGTTTTTGGCCTTGCCTTCCTCATATTTGACGTCGAGGCTGTTTTCTTATTCCCGTGGGCCGTGGTCTTTCTGGAGGCCGCCGCCGCCGTTTTCTACGAGATGCTGATCTTTCTCGGCATTCTGATGTTCGGGTTGACTTATGCCTGGCGTAAGGGGGCCCTGAATTGGCGATAGACGGTATGGAGATAATCGAAGGGAAGGGCAACACTCCGGCGCAGAGCCCGTTTCAGCGGTCTGCCGTCCCGGGAGTGATCACCGCCAACGCCGACCAGCTTGTGGCGATGGCACGTAAATCGTCACTCTGGCCGCTGACTTTTGGACTTGCGTGCTGTGCGATCGAGATGATCTCGACGTACATGCCGCACCACGATGTAGACCGTTTTGGCATCGTCACATGGCCGTCTCCAAGACAGTCAGATGTGATGATTGTGGCGGGCACCGTTGTGAAGAAGATGGCGGAGCCGATAAAGCTACTGTACGAACAGATGCCGGACCCAAAATGGGTGATCGCCATGGGCAGTTGCGCCACAAACGGCGGCCCGTACTACCGCTCTTACTCTGTGGTCATGGGCGTGGATCACCTGATTCCCGTGGATATATACGTCCCGGGCTGTCCGCCGCGCCCTGAGGCGCTTATGGACGCCTTTCTGAAACTCCAGGACAAGATCACGTTGGACGCTCGAGAAGGCAAGGTCGATTGACCTCTCAGGGATCGTCATGCGGCGAAAACAACCCTTCGAACCCAGGCGCGAAGTCCACTCCGGCACCGACGAAGCGTAGCGGACCGGAAGTACCAAGGGCTGCCGTAGCACTGCCGCCGGAAGGTTTGGCGCTGGCGGAGAGGCTCCCTGAAGCGCTTGCGAACCGCGAGATTGAGGTCGGGGCTGCCATCGACGAAGTCGTCTGTAGAGTGCCGGCAGATCATCTGGTCGATGTGTGCCGGCAACTAAAAGATGACCCGACGTTCGGATTTGATTATCTGCGACTGCTTACCGTGGTCGACTACGTCGAGCAGGACGGCGAGTTCGAGGTCGTATACCACCTGTACTCGATGACACATCGTCACAAAATGATGGTGAAGACCCGGCTGCCTGAGCGCCGCCCATCCATATCCTCTGTGACAGGCGTCTGGCGTGGCGCCGACTGGTACGAGCGCGAGATGCACGACCTTTTCGGGGTCGAATTCAACGGCCACCCTAACCTGGTCCCGCTTGTGCTACCTGACGATTTCGAAGGCTTTCCCGGCCGCAAAAGCTACCCGTTGAACGACTACGAAGAGTGGTAGGCGTATGACGGAGAACGCAGCACCTACAAACATGGGGAGCACGATCACCCAGCTTCCGAGCCCCGAGCCGGGGACCGTCGACATGATGGTCAACATGGGTCCGCAGCACCCTGCAACGCACGGCGTGTTCCGGATGGAACTGCGTGTTGACGGGGAACAGATTCAGGACCTCGTACCCCACATCGGATATCTGCACCGTGGCTCCGAGAAGTTGTGCGAGTACGAGTTGTACAGCCAGATAATCACGCTGTTTGACCGGCTCGATTACGTATCAAACTTCAACAACGAGCTTGTGATCGTGTCCGCCGTCGAGAAGCTCATGGACGTTGCGCCGCCGCCTCGTGCCGAACTGATCCGCATCATCATGTGCGAGTTCAATCGTATCGCCAGCCACCTGCTCTTTTACGGCACGTTCGCCATCGACATGGGCGCGATCACGCCCCTGCTGTATAACTTCCGAGACCGGGAGAAGATCCAGGCGCTGTTCGAATCCGTCAGTGGCGCGCGAATGATGCACAACTACTTCCGGGTCGGCGGGGTCAAAGAGGACGTGGCGGACGATTTTGAGTCCCGGTCGCTGGCACTGTGCGATGAACTTGAGCGTGGAATAGACGAGACGGACCGCCTCTTGACCGAGAACGAAATCTTTCTAGAACGGACGTCTGGGATCGGCGTGATCTCGGGCGAAGATGCCCTGGACTGGGGCCTCTCCGGCCCGGTACTACGGGCGTCCGGCGTCCCGTACGACGTCAGGGTAGATGAGCCGTACTCCCGTTACGACGAACTGGATTTCGGGATCCCCGTCGGCAGTGCGGGCGACTGCTGGGATCGTTTTTACGTTCGGATTCTTGAGGCCAGAGAGTCGGTCAGCATCATCCGGCAGGCCATAGCTTTGATGGAACCGGGCGATACGATGGCGAAAATACGTCGAATCGCACGGCCACCGGCCGGCGAGGTGTACGCCCACTGCGAGAACCCGCGCGGAGACCTCGGCGTCTACATCGTGAGCGAAGGCGGCGAGCGGCCGTACCGACTCAAGGTACGGCCGCCGTCCTTCTGCAACCTGCAGGCGCTCCGTGACCTGACCGTGGGTCACTACATAGCCGACGCCGTCGTGATACTCGGAACGCTCGATATCGTTCTCGGGGAGGTGGACCGTTGAGTTTCACCGATATCTTATTTTGGTTTGCCGGGCTATTTGGCCTGTTTTCCGCACTCGCGGTCGGCGTGCTTTCGCTCACCTGGGTGGAACGCAAAACACTTGCGCGTATCCAGCAGCGGGCCGGGCCGTCGGTAGTCGGGCCGCACGGCCTGTTGCAGCCTGTTGCAGACGCGATGAAGCTGGCGACGAAAGAAGACATCATCCCGGCGTATGCCGATAAGTTGCTCTTCTGGATGGCGCCGGTATTCG
>CAUZKS010000087.1:0-7807 GCA_963580625.1 Dehalococcoidia bacterium
TTGCGGCTCTGAACCTGACCGGTCAGAACTACGTGGGCGCCAGCGGTAACCACACCTTTGACTCTGCGGGTGACGTGCTTGGCACCGGTTACTCGATCTGTGAGTTTGCGGTCGCCGGCGCGAACGTTGACTTTGAATGCCCGCAGATCTGGACCGCCGACGGCGGCCTGAGCAACGAGTAACACCAATCCAGTAATTCGCCTTGAAGATAGGCCTGTAGCGGACTCAACACCCGCTACAGGCCTACTAATGTAGAAGGCATCAATGAGTCTCCCTCCCGGTGTAGAGCCTGACCGGACGAGAGCGCCCTTGCTTGTCATGCGAGATCGCTGGACGGGCATCTCCTTCTGGCAACGTCGACTATCAGTTGGTGGTTTCCTGATACTCGACGCGTACCTCGGGATGATCCACGGCGCCGGCATTATCGCCTGGTCCGGCCTGATCACCGGAGATATGAAATGGCTCGCGCTTGTCCTTGAGATGATGGCCGGCGGCTTCGTGATGGTGAACACTTTTCTCGCCGTCGCAAAGAACAGGTGGAGAGCGGTTTCGGTCATCTCAACGCCGGTTCTGATCGCGCTCTTCGGCCTCGTCGTTCTTGAAATCGCTCTGTCGGGACTCGGTAGATCAGCCACGCTGAACTTCAACGTGGCCTCTATTGGGCTTAGTGGTCTTTACTGGTCTGCCGCGTACCTCAGCATCGCGGTAGGCCTGACGCTTACCTACAAGGTTCAGCGGTACGCCAATTTCGCTCAAGCGGAAATGATGCTTGTCGGCGCCTATGTGGCCCTCACATTGATGTGGTCCGACCGATTCTTTCCGATCTCAGATGCACCTAAGGACGAGATCCTCAACTGGGAGTTGTTGATCTGGGCGGGGGTCCTCGCATTTGTCATAACGGGGATAGTCGGTGTGATCATCGACAGACTGATCTATAAACGGCTCCGCAGCAGGTTGGCGACTCCACAGGTGATGATGATCGCCTCGCTTGGCATCGCCATGGTGATCCGAGCGCTCCTGTTCATTAGGTACAGCGCTGGCACCCACCGCTTTGTCCCGGACCGTGATTGGAGGCTTTCAACATCAAAGTTTGAGATACCGACAGAGCGGTTGCAACTCCATCTCGGTGATGGCATCAATGCGCCGCTAATGGAATTTGCTGACAAGGTCACGCCGTACAGTTTCACTTACACGAAAATCGCCCTGATCGTCGGCGTATTCGGTTCCGTGATCGTCCTGCTCCTTCTCCTGCATCGCACCCGTCTAGGCAGACAGATGCGGGCCGTGGCCGACAACCCTGATTTGGCGGCTTCCAGCGGGATTCACGTTGAGCGCGTCCATGGCACCAGCGCTTTCCTATCTGCAGGACTCACCGGGGTTGGTGGGGCGTTGCTGGCAATGATCCTACCGGTTAGCCCTGAGCTGGGCCTATCACTGCTTCTCCCGGCGTTTGCGGTGGTAGTTTTGGGCACCATTGGATCCGTGCCGGGCGTAATCATTGGGGCGATCATTGTCGGGCTGTTGCGGTCCGTCTCCGAGCCAATACTGATCGGGGCCGGAAACGCACTTGACCGACCCACCGCCGCGGGATTCGCGGAGGTGATGCCATTCGTCTTCCTCGTGGGATTGTTGCTTCTGGCGCCTCGTGGCATTGGCCATGCGATGCAAAACTGGAATATCGACCGGGTCAGGAAGAGGCGGTTGGCGAACCTGGGGGATGACGTCCCTGTGAATCATGATATTTCCGCCTCGCTCCTGGGAATGCCCGACCTGGATCCGGACGATCCACCACTCGGGGAACGAATTGCTGAACGGAAAGATCAGGTGTTTGAGACCGTAGAATCCGTGATCTCGATCGCCTGGGCCTTTCCGGCCTACATTGCGAGCCGCGTACTGGCGCCGATTGGGATGGCATGGGGTGCGGGCTCAAGGTTGATTTCTGACTTGCCGATACAACCAGCCAGGTGGGTACGGGTAGACCGGGAAACAAACCGTGGATCGTGGATCGCGTTCGCGATCTTTTTCCTGATCCTGGTCGGCGTTGTGTGGTTGCTGCCCAGCGTCAGCAATCTGACCAAGACTCTTCAGGTCGCGCGCATCATCACTCTGGTTGGCATATTCGCCTTGATGACGTTCTCGTTGAACCTGCACACTGGAATAACCGGGATGACCAATTTCGGCGTCATTTTCTTCGTCGGCATCGGCGCCGTGACGGTCGGATTACTGGCGGCGCCAGTAGAGACGAACGGGTACGGCTGGTCGCCTCTGGCGGCGACGGTAGTCGCGGTAACGATATCTGCCGTGGCGGGCTGGCTGCTTGCCTATCCAACGGCGAGGCTGCGGATGGACTACTTTGCTATCGTCACGATATCGCTCGGAGAGATACTGCGTATTTCACTTCAAGCCGAGCCATTACTGCGCGCCGGCACGGTCACTTCGGCTATCGGTATCTCGCAATACTCAAGGCCACTGGAAGGCTGGTGGGAATCGGGTGCGGCTGACGCAGCAGGGAGCGTCCTCGGGTTGGAGAATGGGGCGCCGTATGTGGTGCTTCTCGCGATCTTGACTACCGGCGCGCTCCTCGCGGTGTGGTTCCTTCTAAACACGCTACTTGCGTCACCCTGGGGCCGGATTCTCCGGTCCATCAGAGAGGATGAGGAGGTCAGCCAGCATCACGGTCACAACATCCTGACCCATAAGGCGGCGAGCCTCGCTGTGGGGGCGGCGGTGGCCGGACTTGCGGGCGCGCTGTGGGCCTGGTTGAACGCGAGCATCTTCCCGGACTTTATGAACCCCGTCCGATCTACGTTCCTTGTGTGGGCCGCATTCATCGTCGGAGGGCGCGGCAACAACCGCGGGATGATCGTCGGAGCGTTCTTGATTGTAATCGTCGAGTTCGTTTTCAATGTGATGATCGTTGCCAGGGGCGATCCTGATCTGATATTCCACGGTATGACCACTTACATGGACAGCGTCTTCTCCTGGCTGGTGGTCGATTTCGGTGGGTTGATCTGGTCAGCTCGATCGATCTCTGAGGTGTTCCCGAAAGGCGATATCACGCTTGCGTTGTCCCACCTGAAACTGGCTCTGATCGGTGCCGTGATCGTCATAGCACTGTTGCTATCGCCAAAAGGACTGCTGCCCGAGGTCCCAGGCAGGCCAAAACGCCCGTCCCCTGCTCCGGAAACCGGTCGTACCCGGGACGAGTACGATAGCGGTGAAGTGCGATGACCATGCCTGTGCTACGTGTATCGGATCTGACGAAAGATTTCGGCGGACTAAGAGCCGTAGATGGCGTCTCTTTCCACGTCGACGAAGGCGAGTTCGTTGGCCTGATCGGACCCAATGGGTGCGGCAAGACAACCACGTTCAACTGCATCTCAGGGATGCTGGAATCGACGTCCGGCTCGGTCGAAGTCCTCGGCCAGGACGCTACCGGCATGCGGCCGGAGCAGATCCAGAGCCTCGGGCTGACAAGGACTTTCCAACACACCCGGCTCTGGCGAGAGATGACGGTTATCGAGAACCTTCTGGTGCCGCCTCGCCATCAGTTTGCGCCCAACTATTTGCTGTCATTGCTGCGCCCGGGCTCGCGCGGCGCCGAGAAAAAGCGCCTGGATGATGCCTATTCGGTATTAGACACACTTGAGATCGCTCACATGGCACACAACCTCGCGAACGAGCTGTCGGGCGGTCAGAGCAAACTGGTCGATATCGGCCGGACCCTGATGGGCTCGCCGCGCATCATGCTGCTGGATGAGCCGGTGGCTGGTGTCGCAGGTCCGCTTGCCGAGAGAATCTTTCAATATCTCCGCACCCTCACGTCTGAGAGTAACGTCGGGATGCTGGTCATCGAACACAATATGGATTTCATCCTGCGAACCGGGGTAGATAGAATAGTTGTCGTAGATGCAGGACATGTCCTGATGGAGGGCACCCCGGACGAAGTCAGGCAAAACCAGGAGGTTATCGAAGCCTACCTGGGCAGCTCATGACAAACACGAACGCAGACACAACCGGTGGCACTGTCCTCGATGTGACTGGTCTTGAAGCCGGTTACGGGTCCGTTCAGATTTTGCACGGCATTGATCTTTACGTTGACCGGGGTGAGTTCGTCACTATCATCGGGCCCAATGGCTGTGGAAAGTCGACGTTCCTCAAGGCGTTATTTGGCCTTGCGGCCCAGTACGACGGCAAGGTCCTGCATGACGATACGGACATCTCAGGATGGCGCACCGACAGGCTTGTGGCACGCGGAATCGCATACGTACCGCAGGTCGACAACGTTTTCCCGTCATTGACGGTCCGCGAGAACATGCAGATGGGCGGGATTCGGCTATCGTCAAGCAAGTTGGCAGTAGGCATCGACCGCGTCTGCTGGACCTTCCCGGATCTGGAGCCGAGGATCAGCGATCTCGCCGCCACCCTCTCCGGGGGCGAGCGACAAATGCTGGCGATATCACGAGCTTTGATCTCGAACCCATCATTCCTGTTGCTGGATGAACCGACCGCAGCGCTCTCGCCTAAATATCAACAGCAGATCATGGGCTGTATAGATTCACTCCGGGATGAAGGAATGACGGTTCTCCTCGTTGAGCAGAACGCCCGTTTATCGCTCGCCAGGTCCGACCGCGGGTACATCTTTTCCGGAGGCAAAGTGGTCCTCACCGGTAACGCCGCCGATATCCTCGAGGATCCGAAAATCGGCGAATACTTCCTCGGCGTGCACCAGTAAGGCAGGTCAACCTGGTGCACGAACCAGGTTGTTAAGTAGCCCGGCAGATCTCGCTAGTGCGCCATCGCCTCCGGTCGTTTTGCAAACCGCCGCGTAATCAGGTTCACCGGCGTGGATCCGGGCGAGGGCGTGCCGCCGTTGGCGGCCGTCTTTTCTGCGTATTCCACAGCGAAACGGTCCTGGAGGTCGTAGAGCACCTGCCCCATCCGGGTTTCGTGGAAAAACCAGGCCCACATTCGCACGCCCCCGGGTGTTGAAGCTCCGGGCTGCTCGTTGGCCGCTTCCATGTAGTACGACTTGACGTCATCGGCCATGAACCGGATAGCGATAGGCACAGGATCGTCCAAGCCCTCCGGAGGCTCTAGGTTCTCCCCGGACGCCAGCCCGGCCAGGTACGTAGCTATTTCCGGCATCGAGTCCGCACTAAGGCCGCTGAGGCCGAAACTCGTACGCCCCATCCGGCGTACCGATTCCGAGTACCAGGGAGCAAGCAAACCGACTTCATGGAGCAGTGATTGCTTGAGAGCTTCGGCAGGAGTGGATTTGGCCTGAAGCGGGGGAAGCGGCAGTACACAGCTCCAGGCAACATCGCTTTCAGGTGTCACCGGCGAGTCGTGCGGGTAGTCCTCTATGAACGGACCGGCCTCCCGGTCAAAAAGCCCGAGAAGCGACCGCAGGACGTCCATCTGGAACTCGGGTTCATTGGGTGCGCCTAGGGGTCGCCCAAGCTCGAACGGGACCCAGAGAGAGCGTGAGGGGTTGATCCTTTCTGTATGCTCACGGACCAGACTTATCCCGGCGGTAGGTATACCTTCGGCTTCGATGTGGTGCTGTAGCCCGCCAACGGCGCGCGTACAGTTCGGTCAGACGGGTATCAGGATCACAGCCGTTACGCCGTCCTCTTTCAGAAGCCTCGCGACCTGGGACGCCGTGTCGTTCATGCGCGTCGGGTCGGTCGCGCCCATAAACGAGTAGTGCCAGTTCGCCACAGAGCCTATCTCGCCGTTGGCCTCCAACTTCCTCAACAGTTCCAGTGGAAAGACGAGGTTGGGGTCTTGCTGGAATCCGCTGCGGTCGAAATTTACGCTCACGTGACTCATCGTGAGATCTACGTAATCAAGGTCGCCCGGCAGCAGCCGGTATTCGGCGGATCCCCCTGCGAATTTTGTGTCGTCTGCACGGTGTAAGCCCGCGGTCGAAATGATCGCTACTCGAGCATTCTTCAAATCTGGGGCAGGAACCCAGGGTGCTGGCCCGTAATCTTGAATCGGGAGCTCCAGAAGATTGGCCGCTATTTCTGGTGGAAGATCGGCGAGCCTTACCATCGCGCGGGCACCTACTTTGAACTTGGAATGGATCACTGATTATCTGAAGCGCACCGAACCGGGACGATTCCACGCGCTTCTAGGGCGCTTCTAGGTCACTCAAGCGAAGCTACTCTACAGCCTTGATCCACTGGGCCACGCCGTGGCCGAGCGTCACCATGCGACTGACCCCGGCAGAATAGTGCACAACCATCTGCCACGCTTCGTCTGGTATGTCAGCGGTGGATGGTTTGAAGTGGGAGATGCCCGCCGCCGCCACGAGCACACTTTCCATCACTCTCTCTATCGCCCCAGCAATCTCTCCTTCCTCCTGCATCGGCTCATACGACTCGATCACGAGTGAAAGCAGACCGGGCCAGTGCGCGAGGTGCCGCCACAGCGTCGCAATAGACGGGTTGTCGTTGGTCGCCCCAAGAAGCTTGACCCGTTCGAGCAGCGCCCAGGTTTCCACGTCGATCTCCTCCTTCTCCAGGAGCGGCCGTAGTTCCGGCCAGAGATCCGGCGATGTCAGGGCGTAGTTAGACGCTTGTCCCGATGGCTCGCCAACGAGCGCATTGAGAGCTATCAGGTTCATGCCATTCGACCGGTTGTAGGCATCGATCACTGCGCTGAACGCCCGACGATCCTCTACCGACAAGCCTGCGGACCCAAGCGTGTCGGCCGACAACGGTCCGGGAACCGGAAACTCCGACCTAGCTTTGAGCGCCTGTAGCGCCGCGTCCGGTTGACCGGTTTTGTATATAACCCTTGTCGCCGCCCAGGTCGCTTCAAGTCCGCCTTCGATGTCTGCAAGGGTTCGCCAGATCGAAGTGATGAGAGGTATCTGCATAACCTCTCGGATATCGGCGAATATCTCGGCAGTCCGTCCGGTCGCCTCCACCTCCGATATCGCCGTCACAGGGTCGCGTCCGTGGGTTGGGTTGATCAAGTGGACACCTTTAGATCTTCAGCCATGGAAACCGTCGAGTTCACTATCGACTCTCGGGAAAGTATGTGACCCATCGATCTCTCGATACCGTCCGATAGATAATCGGGTCGTAAATAAAAATCTCGACAGTTCCAACGAATACCGTGACCGGTTCCCTGCATCATCCCGGCCATCATGGTTAGTGAACGGATGCAGACGCAGATAGATTCCCTTCTTGAATACAAACGTATAATGCTGCCCGGACTGGATTAGGGCCGCACCGGTTTGAGGCCACTTCATCAACTGGAACGGAATTAAGCGCAAAAATGGCAGATCTACGTTTCGGTGCGTTCCTTGCACCACATCATCCTATCGCTGAGCACCCTGTGTTACAGATGCAGAGCGACCTGGAGTTCGTCGAGCATCTCGAAAAGCTGGGCTACGACGAGTTCTGGTGCGGCGAGCACCACTCCACAGGTTGGGAGGTCATCGCGTCGCCAGAGATGTTCTTGGCCGCCGCCGCCGAACGTACCAATCGGATCATGCTCGGCACCGGCGTTGTTTCACTGCCCTACCACCACCCGTTCATGGTCGCTCAGCGGATGGTTCAACTCGACTACATGTCCAGGGGCCGCGTGATCTTCGGTTCCGGTCCCGGCGCCCTGCCATCCGACGCACACACGATGGGCATCGATCCGATGCTCCTGCGGGACAGGCAGGACGAGGCGATGGGCGTGATACGGCGTCTGTTTGAGGACGATGAGCGGTTCAGCTACAAGTCTGAATGGTTCACTCTCAACGACGCCAAGTTGCAGTTGAAGCCGCTTCAGAAAAACATGG
>CAUZKS010000088.1:0-7795 GCA_963580625.1 Dehalococcoidia bacterium
GGGGTTGCGGTCGGACGCGGCACGCGCGTCGGAATCGAAGGTGTGGCGGTGGCCGGAATGGGCGTGTCCGGCGGGGGTGTGGGGGCGACATCCCCGCTGCCGCATGCGGCAGCGCCGAACGCAAAAATCGCTGCGCCGCCAGCCAGCGCAATTCGCCAGTTCGGGCGCGTAATTGATCTGAACAAACGACCGTCGCCGTGTCCGGTGGGCGCGTCGGTAGGTGGCATGGCGCGAGTTAAACGGAGTGCCGCCGACCGGTCAACCGGCCCAACTTACCTAGTTGCCCGGTTCCAGCTCCACAAGACGCTTCCGTACCTTATCGGCGATTACGTGGAACTCGTCCGCGACTGCGTCGGATGTGAACACCGTCGGCTTCGTCTCGGAATGCTGATAGTCGGCTCGCATCGCGACACGACCTAGGAACGGCAGTTCCATCTCTTCAGCCAGCTGCTCTCCGGCACCAGAGCCGAAGATATCGCCAGACATGTTCTCGACAACACCAAGGATGTCCAAGTTGAGCTTCCGGACCATGTTGATCGATCGCTTAGCGTCCAGTGCTGCGAGCTCTTGTGGCGTGGATACAACCACAAAGCCGTCAAGGTTCAGCGTCTGCATAACCGTCAGTGGTGCGTCAGATGTGCCGGGCGGCAGGTCGACGACCATGTAGTCCAGCTCACCCCAGTCCGTGTTTGTCAGGAACTGATTGATGGCGTTGTGGATCATCGGTCCACGCCAGATCGTCGCCTCTTCCTCGTTCTCCTGGAACATCGCCATCGACATCACCCGCACGCCGAAACGTGATGGCGGGGTCATTACCGTGCCGTCCTCGGAAGTCGGGCCTTCGCTGATCCGCATCACACGAGTCACATTTGGGCAGTCGATATCGCAGTCAAAAAGCCCGACCCGAGCGCCTTCCTGGGCGAGCATCACGGCGAGGTTCACGGCGATAGTGGTTTTGCCGACGCCGCCCTTGCCGGAGTAAACGCCGATGCGTTTGCCGATCTGCTGCAATCGATCATTTACGAGTCGTTTCTGCTCCCAGTTGCGCTTCATACCCTCTACACGGGCGCGCTCTTCCGGGGTCAGCTCTCGTTGTGGTGGCTGTTGGGTCATGTGAGTTCACACGAGTCCTGCAAATAAGTGGTGACGCGACGGGGCGGCCCTGATCTGGACCGCCCCGTCAATTCATATCGGTGGCCGGAGAGCGCCCTGCTAGTCCAGCCCGAGGAGACGCTTACCGTCCTCTGTGATCAGCTCCGGAGACCACGGCGGGTCCCAGACGAGCTCGACTTCGACATCCTCGACACCCGGAAGCTCTGCAACCCGCCACTCTGCCTGCTGGGCAATGTACGGACCCATGCCACATCCCTGCGCGGTCAGCGTCATTTCGATGGCGACCTCGCCGTCTGATACTTCGATATCGTAGACAAGGCCCAGGTCAACGATGTTGACAGGGATCTCCGGGTCGTAGACCTCTTTGAGGGCTTCGATCACTTCATCTTTGGTGAGCTCTTGCTCGGTGGTCATTTTGTTGTCCTAAAGCTTGGGCAGCCGTAAGGGTGCGGATCGTGCTGAACGATGCCGTTAGTTTAGCAAGCACATGGGATTCCAGCAATTATGCGGCGTTATTCGCGCTTATCCAGGATCCCTGTTAGAGCGCCTGACCTAGTTTTTTGGCCGCTCTTCCATGAAACCGACGGGATTTCCCTCCGTGTCGTTGATAAATATCATCCACAGCTCGTGCGTTTCGTCTTCGTAGATCATGTGTGGTTCGAACGCCAGATCAACGTTCTTCTCCTTGAGGTCGGAGTACACATTATCTACAGACTCAACCCTGTAATAAATTGGCGCGCCGTTTGAGAATTCCTGACCGGCTTCCGGTTCGCCGATGCACAGGCGAACTCCGTCACGGCCGAAGAACGCCATCCCACGGCCGGGCACCTGGAACAGGAACTTGAACCCCGGGGCATCCCGGTAAAACTCGACAGGACGATCGAGATCCTGTGCCGGAATCAAGACCTAACCGATAGGACCGTACTGAACGGACGTGGTTATACACATGCTCTCCGCTAATCAGCGAAGGATGTGTATGCAGATGGGGAGATCGTTTTTAGTCCGCTGTTGACATGGCAGCCGCCGTAGGCTGTATCTCCGGGGCAAGCTGCCGGAACCGGGGGATTCCGATCAAAACGGCCGAGGTCAAGCCAACCGCCATGGCCACCCACAGTGCGATGTCGTAAGAACCCTGGCTGTCGTAGATCTTTCCGGCAACCCATACACTTGTTGCGGCGCCAAGCGGCATGACTCCGAAAATGGAGCCATACACGGTACCCAGACGTTTCAGCCCGAACTGGTCTGCGCTCACAGAACCCGTCAGCGAGATAACGGTCGTCCACGACGCCCCGATGATCATCACGCCGATCGTTGCCCCCCACAAAGAGCCTGCCAGCAGCAGGATTGCGTAGCCGATGCCCCTGAAGCTGTATGCCACGGCGAGTACATAACGAGTGTTGTAACGATCACCGAGGTTGCCGAAAGTCAGCGCCCCGATTACCCCGGTCACGCCAACGGTGGCGAGCGCACCCGCCGCTAGTACAGTGCCTGCGCCAAGTCCCTCGGCATAAGCAACAAAGTGGGCATTCACGAAGCCCATTGTGTAGCCTCAGGTGAAAAATCCGAACGATAACGCCCAGAAAATTGGCGTCTTTATCGCCTGCTTCAACGTCATGCCGTCGTCCGGCATCCACGCGCAGGCAACTCCTCTGTCTGACTTCTGGGTTGATCGGGTGAGCTGGGCCAAATCGCGGTCGTCGACTTCCGGAACGAATTTCGATTTCAGCAGCCGGTATGAGACCGGGATAATCACTATCACCAGGATGGCGGCGAGTACGATGTACGCCGACCGCCAACCGCCCAGTGTTAGCACCACGGCGGACAGGGGGACGAGCGTTGTTTCGCCGACAGCCGAACCGCTACCTGCAAGGGAAAGCGCAAGACTTCGTCGTTTTGTGAAAACGGAACTGATCAGCTTCGTCATTGTGGCCGGCGATGAGAGCGTGAACCCGGATCCCATCAACAGGAATAGGGCGTAGAGCTGCCATATCTGTTGGATCTGCGACAGACCAAAAAGTGCTACACCGGCCATTCCCATGCCAAGCAACGCCATTTTGACCGGGTCATAACGGTCGGCAAGGTATCCCGCCACGGGGCGCAAAAACGCGGTCGCTAATCCTGCGATCGCTAATGCTCCAGACAGGGAGCCACGGGACCACCCGAACTCCTCGGTCATCGGGTTCAGGAACACGCCGAAAGAGAATCGACTGCCGGCGGCGCCGAACAACACGAACGCTGCGCCGATGACGATCAGCCAGCCCGAATAATGGCCCCGCAGTCGGCCGATCAACATGCAGGATGGATCGCGGGAGAGGTGAAAGAACGAGGCGATCCATGATTGAACGTCATTGGCTCAAATGATACAGGCCAGAAGAACTGGATGGGGAGGGGGTTTTCAGTTGTTAGCAATACACCGTAGGGGAGAATGAATATCCGCCCACGCTAGTCTTTCGAGCACCCTCGAGAATCGGCCTCAGGCTCAGGATGACAAAGATTCGTTTTCGCCGCACAACACCCCACAACCGGCGCTAACCCACCCCTAGCCCGGGCCAGATGGGGTCCCGACCTCTGCGTCCACCATCACCTTGCGCAGATCAACGATCTGGTCCCGTAGCAGCGCCGCCTTCTCGAACTCCAGGTCCCTCGCCGCCGTTCGCATCTGCGCTTCTAGGTCACGAACCAGTCGCGCCAGGTCGTCCTTTGGCAGACTCTCAGCGGCCACGTACGGTGCCTTCGTCTCCGCGACTTGGCGGATGCGTTCCGTCATGTCCCGGACTTCCTTGATGATCGACGCCGGCTCGATCCCGTTTGCCTTGTTGTGTGCGTCCTGCACAACACGTCGGCGCTCCGTCTCATCGATTGCCGTGCGCATCGAATCCGTCATCTTGTCCGCGTACATGATCACGTGGCCCAGCTCGTGGCGAGCGGCGCGGCCAACAGTCTGCACGAGCGATGTGTTCGAACGTAGATAGCCCTCTTTGTCGGCGTCCAGGATGGCGACGAGCGAGACTTCCGGCAGGTCGAGGCCCTCCCGCAGAAGGTTGATTCCCACGACCACGTCGTACACGCCGAGCCGTAGGTCGCGAAGGATCGCCGTGCGCTCAAACGTGTCGATGTCTGAGTGCAGATACTGCGTTCTGACGCCCATCTCTAGAAGGTACTGAGAAAGTTCTTCCGCCATTCGCTTCGTCAACGTCGTCACGAGAACTCGCTGATGCTGATCGATCCGCTCCTTGATGTTGTAGATCAGGTCGTCGATCTGTCCAGCGGTCGGTTTCACCTCGATTGTGGGGTCGAGTAGTCCGGTCGGCCGGATCAGCTGCTCGACACGCTTCTCTTCGTGCTGAGCCTCGTACGGCCCGGGCGTCGCAGACACGTACACGATCTGGTTGACGCGTTCCTCGAACTCGTCAAACGACAGGGGCCGATTGTCGATCGCAGACGGCAGCCTGAAGCCGTAATCAACGAGCACAGATTTGCGTGCGAGGTCGCCGTTGAACATGCCGCGAATCTGCGGCAGTGTCATGTGCGACTCATCGATGAAGATCAGGAAATCTTTCGGGAAATAGTCCATTAGAGTCCACGGGGCAGACCCGGGAGCACGCCGCCCCAGAGGCCGTGAGTAGTTCTCAACGCCCGGGCAGGATCCCGTCTCCCTCAGCATCTCAAGGTCGTAACGCGTGCGCTGTTCTAGACGCTGCGCCTCCAACAACTTACCGCCGTCGTTCAGCACCTTTAGTCGCTCACCGAGTTCTTCCTCGATATCGTCCAGAGCGTCCAGCAGTCGTTGTTCGGAAGTTACAAAGTGTTTGGCCGGGTAGATATCGATCTCCTCACGGTCGCCGAGGATCTCGCCGGTCAACGGGTCCAGCACCGTGATGCGCTCGATCTCGTCGCCCCAGAACTGCACACGTACAGCCAGTTCGTCGTACGCCGGCATGACTTCGAGGGTGTCACCGCGCACCCGGAACCGACCACGACTGGTGTCTATGTCGTTGCGGTCGTAGTGCATATCCACGAGGCGGCGCACGATCTTATTGCGCCCGGTCGATTCGCCCTTCTTCATGTTCAGGACGAAACTCTGGTACTCCTCTGGAGAGCCGAGGCCGTAGATGCACGATACAGAGGCGACGATCAACGAGTCACGGCGTGTGAGTAGCGCCCGTGTGGCGGCGTGCCTGAGACGGTCGATCTCCTCGTTTATGTCCGATTCTTTCTCGATGTAGGTGTCGGACCGGGGGATGTAGGCCTCTGGCTGGTAGTAGTCGTAATACGAGACGAAGTACTGGACCGAGTTTTCCGGGAAGAACTCCTGGAACTCGGAAGCGAGCTGCGCCGCCAGGGTCTTGTTGTGCGCAATCACAAGGGCAGGGCGCTGCTGACGCTCGACGATCTGCGCCATCGTGAAGGTCTTGCCGCTGCCGGTCACGCCCAGGAGGGTCTGATGCTTCTTCCCGTCATCAAGGCCCTTCGAGAGCGCGTCGATAGCCCGCGGCTGGTCGCCGGTGGGTTTGAAGTCCGAAACAATCTTGAAATCAGGCATAAATGGTGGGTGTGTGCGCGTTTCGCCCCGGGCGTATTGCCATGCGCCTCTACATCAAATGGGGCGTCACTACAATTCTATGCGAGTCGCGTAAATAAGGAGCGAACGGGGTCACTGCAAACGTAGGGGCGACTCGCTCCGCCCAACTCCGGTTCTTCGAGAACCTCAGGACCCTGCTGCCCGTACCACCCACACCATCTCTCCGCTGTCCTCGGTTAGCGGGCCGCCGTCGAAATCACCAAACACCTGATCGGCCACGAGTCCGACCTGCTCCAACATTACGTGGATCTCGGACGGGTACAGATAGCGAAGGTCCACTTCAAGATCCACGGTCCGCACTACTTCTCCGTCCTCGCTCAACTCTTCAACCGTCTGGATGCTGTGGATCGTTTGACCGACCGGATCGGGTCGATTTGCCGCGCTCAGCAGGCATCGCAATCCGGTCTCTGGATGGATTGTCTCGCCCATCGAGAACGGCTCCTCGGACAGGTCCGCGATCAGGTCGGAATCCGGGACGAACAGGTTGAACGCAAGCGCACCTCTCGGCGCCAGGTGCGCAGCGGCGCGACACAGCGATTTCAGCTGCTCTTCCGGCGTCAGCGCCAGGCACAGAGTGCGGGCGGGGATGATGACGAGTGGGAAACGCCGACCCAGTGCAAGCGTCCGCATATCGCCCTGAACGAATTCAACCGCGCCGCCGTGGTCTTTTGTTGTGGCCGCTCCCTCACGCGCCTTCGCAAGCATGGCCGTCGAAAAGTCCACGCCGACCACATCGATACCAGCGGCGGCGATAGGCAGGCTCACACGCCCGGTGCCGCAACCGATCTCCAGCACCGGCCCACCCGAAGCTTGCGCCAGCTCGACGTAAAATTCGACGTCCTCGACCCCGGCGGTCGAATAGAAGACGTCATACCACTCGGCCCAGGCGTCGTAATCCATTGTTGGCCTGACGGGGCCTAGCCGGCCTCGGCGTATTCCGCCAGCGCCTCGTCCGGGAAGTCGGCGTTAGAGAACACCTTCTGGACATCATCGAGTTCTTCCAACGTGTCCAGGAGCCGGAGCGTCTGCTTGGCTTTGGCATCGTCCAGTTCGACGAGAGTGGCAGGTACCATCGCGAGGTCTGCGGATACCACTTCAACACCGTCCATCGCCTCAAGGGCCATCTTCAGCGGCTCAAAGTCGGTGAACGACGCCTTGAACTCGATCGAATTTCCTTCGATATCAAAATCCTCTGCGCCCATGTCTACCGCTTCAAGTGCAACCTCTTCAGGGTCGCCGGCAGAGGTCTCTACCAGGATCACTCCGGAGTTGGAGAATCCCCAGGACACCGCACCTGTGGCTGCTAGGTTCCCGCCCGCACGGGAGAACATCTGGCGGACATCGGACGCGGTCCGGTTTTTGTTGTCGGTCAGGGTCTGGACCATGATCGCCGTACCGCCGGGCCCGTATCCCTCGTATGTGATCTCTTCCAGCTCAATGCCGTCGCTACCGGTACCGGAACCTTTTGCGATGGCCCGGTCGATATTGTCGTTCGGCATGTTCGCTGCTTTCCCGGTCTGTATGGCAAGGCGCAGCCGGAAATTGGTCTCGGGGTCTGCGCCGCCACGTGCCGCCACGATTATCTCGCGAGCGATCTTGGTGAAGAGCTGACCCCGACGTGCATCGGTTGCAGCCTTCTTGTGCTTGATGGTGCTCCACTTAGAGTGGCCGGACATGGTGCTCCTCCCGGTTCCGAAACGACATCGGTTTGCGGGCTTGATTGATCAAAGGGCCGAGGGCGGAAAATTCTCTAATTAATAGTTGATCTTAGCAAGCCGCCAGAAATCCGGTCAATCGGGCTACGCAACGAACGTCTCGAGCACGGCGACCCGTCTGTCACCCGAACCCAATGAACACGACGTAGGGGCGTATGGCAATACGCCCTCAGGGCGGGGCCAGCGCCGTTCCTACCGCAGACCCTCGGGTAGGTTCACCGTCACGACACCGTTATTGACGTCTACCTCCAGCACCACATCCGCTATCGCCGGAATAAGAATCTGGTTTTGGGACTCGGTCTCGCCGGGTTTTCCGACAACGTACACGTCATTCGCGCCGGTGACGATGATCTCCAGCACCACGCCCAGCTCTTCGCCCTCGGTT
>CAUZKS010000089.1:0-7775 GCA_963580625.1 Dehalococcoidia bacterium
TTCACGCGACAGGTGTCCATCCGCTCCGAACACGTCAGACACCGATGCGCCACCCCCATCGGGGGGATTATTTTCAAATCCTTTGGGTTCGACGGTCTTTTCGGCTTGTTCGATCTCTTCTGGTCCTTCAAACTCTTCCGGGTCCGATCCCCCACGGCTGGACCGTCTCACCCGCAATCTGCCGCCAAGTTCGCGCGGATCTGGCCTGGCCTCGCCGGCGGCCTGGAAGACGGCGGCGGAGTCCATGTGGTCTAGGGTCCGTCCTGCGAGGATCCCGGTAGTCCATCCGGAAGCGGCGGCAAGTCGGCTGAACTCGGAAAGCACGCCCGCCGGCAGCTCTGCGAGTTTCTCCAGCATCAGCAGAAACAGATCCCGGGTGACCAGCGCGTCCGAAAGCGCCCGGTGCGGGTTGTCGTGCACCAACCCAAACGCCATACCAAGACCACCGAGGTTGTACTCGACCGCTCCCGGCAACAGTGCATACGTCAGGTCATACGTGTCGAAGGTCTGGGTGCGCGACGGCACGCCGTTCCGTACTAGGAACCCGGCATCGAACGCCACGTTGTGGCCGATCATAGGGTGATCGCCAAGGAATTCGATCAGATCCGGCAGAACCGCCTCTATGGACGGAGCATCGGCCACATCTTCGTTGGATATCCCCGTCAGGTCGCGAATGAAAGGAGGAATGTCCCGTCCCGGATTGATCAGCGCGCTGAACTGCTCGATCTCTTCATCACCGCGGAACTTCACTGCGCCGATCTCGATAATCATGTCCGAGTGTTGATCCAACCCGGTCGTCTCAAGATCGAGCGAAACCATTACGGTCTCGTTCAGCGGCTCGCTCAGACTCGGTTGCCAGCCAGACGAACTCGTCACGACGGTGTCTGCGCGTCATGATCAGGGGCCGTCTCGCGACCCTGGGTGTCCATGAATCGAAGCCGGCCAACGTGTAGATCGACGCCCGCCTCTACGCCGCCAGCCCGGATGATCTCCGCCAACTCCGCCGGGTTACGCGGGTCACCATCTACCTCCGTCACGCCGGACGCCAACCCGTGCATGGAGTGTGCGTCGGAGCCGCCGGTAGACGGGTAACCAAGTATCGTCGCTACGTCTAGCGCAAACTTGTTATCGGTCTCGGGAGTCGCCCCGTTCACCACTTCAAGCGCATGGGCATGTTGTAGAAACGATATCTCCGATGCGCCTTTGACATCACCCGGCTCCACTCCCGCTTTCACCGTGAGGATGCATCTCTGGGGACCGGGCGCGTGCAGATGGCGGAACGGGTGCGCAAGCACTATCGCAGCTCCTGATTTGCTCGCCCGTTCACCTAACAGAGCAAAGTTGCGCATATCTGAGTGGTACCCGTTCTCCCCGATGACGAGCGCGTGTCCGGCATCTGTCTCAACCTCGAGAGCCCGAAACAGGCGGATGCCGGTCTCACCGACGACCCGCTCTATCTCATCGTCCGTCCATGAATACGTGTGTTCGGTCAGGCAAACGCCAGCAAGCCCAAGGCGGATAGCCTCTTCGACAAGCTCTTCCGGCCGAAGACTGCTGTCCCCGCTGCCGCGGGTGGTATGTACGTGAAGGTCTAGCAGCAAGAGCGGGCTAAAACCCCGCCTTCCGGAGTGTGAGTTCGATGTTGTCTGGAGAAGCATCAAGCTGTTTCGCATCGATGGCCGCCATGACCTCGATAACCGCATCTGTGACGGGCGTGGCGACCCCGGCTTTTTTTCCGGTCTCGGCGACAAAGCCGTTCATGAACTCGGTCTCAGACCGTCGACCCTTAGTGATGTCCTGGGCCATCGACGACTTCCAGTTGATGCCGCCGGATCCGCTCGGGACCAACATGTTGTCCAACTCTTCGTAAACGTCACCCTGATCCGCGCTTGCCCACTTTTCAGCAGACACGCCCCGGATGTTCGCAAGGTTGAATCCCGCGGCCAAGCCCACTTTGGCGCACTCGTTGAGAAGCATGATGGTGATCTGGCGCCCACGGGCCGTCGAGACCACGTCTATCCCGCCCTGGAGGGTCATGGCCTGCACCGGGTTGCCCGATGCGTTCTGGCACAGCTTGGTCCAGCGCTCGCCAAACAGATTGTCCGTGGCGAAAGATCCGTCAACAATCGACATTATCTCGGCCAGTTCTTCCGTCCGAGGGGTGATGGAGCCGTCATGCTCTCCGGCGCGGAACACATCGTGGCCGAGCTCGCGGCCCGTCTTGTCGGCGCCCCGTTCCACTTTCCCCGGCTCCCACACCGCTACGCTTATCCCGGACATGATCATGCCGACAGCCCGGCCTTCTCCAACGGCCTCCGCCAGCACGCCATCCGTCCAGCAGTTCTGCGAGGCGACTATGTAGCCTCCTGGCTTGACGAATCGGTCGATAAACGCTCCAGCCCATCGAGTGTCGTATGCCTTCATGGCGACGAATCCGATGTCGAATTCGTCTCCCGGGGAGAGGGACTGGGCTTCGTTGACGTGCAGCGCCCGGACCTTCTGGTTGAAGGGTTCGTGGGGGCCGGTGGCCGAAATGCCGTCTGCCTTGATCTTGTCGATCTGCTCAGGCCAGCCATCGATGAGCGTTACGTCGTGCCCGTCTTTCGCCAGAAACGCCCCTATGTAGCAGGCGATCGCGCCGGAGCCTATGAAACCTATCTTCTTCTTGGCAACTGCCAATGGATCCTCCTCACACAAGGGATAGCGGGACATTGGCACCTGCGCCAAATACGCCCTCGCGCCGTCCCAGAAACCGGTTGCCGAGTATACAGGTGGCCGGGCATCTTGACCGCGATTGAGGACTCTCGACCGCGTCAAGATGACGAACCTGAGCGCTAAGTTTCAGCGGATCACCGCCTCAAAGGCGCGCATAAGGCTGGTGCGGGTGTATCATCCCGCTCGGCCCATACCGGGATGATATAAAGAACCGCACACATGCGCGTCCGCCAGATCAACGCAGTTGGAGAGCAGATGAAAGCCGCACGACTTACCTCCCCTCAGACCTTCGAAATGGTTGATGTAGAGACACCTTCAGTAGCTGACGGGGAAGTGCTTATCAAGGTTCAGGCCTCCTCGGTCTGCGGCAGCGACATCCACGGGAGTTACCACGGCCTCACCAGAGAAGAGGACTACCCGCTTCCCCCTGGCCGTCCCTGCCACGAGATTGGCGGAGTGGTTGTCGAGAGCAAGACGGATGAGATAAACGTCGGCCAACGGGTAGTCGTACTCGCTGGACCCACATTTGGAGGGCTACAGGAATACGTAGCCCAGACCCCAGACAAGGTTCTGCCGGTCCCGGACGATGGCCCGATTGAAGAGTGGGTAATGTGCCAGCACTCTGGCACAGTCCTTTACTCCGCGGGCTACTGGAACAACCCTGCGGGAAAGACCATCGGTGTATTTGGCCAGGGTGGAATCGGCCTTTCCTTCACCATGCTCGCCGCCGCTCAGGGCGCAGAGCAGGTCATCGGCATCGACCTTGTCGAGGCCCGGTTGAACAAGTCTACGGAGATGGGCGCTTCGACCACCCTCAACCCGGATGACGTCAACCTTGTCGAGGCTATTGACGACCTCACGGACGGTCAGGGCTTGGACTACGTTATCGACGCCAGCGGCGCGGCCGAAGGTCTAAACACCGTGGTCTCCATCGTGAAACGCCACGGAACCATCATCAACTTCAGCCTCCTCGGCGGACGCTCGACCGAGTTCAACCACTCGGCGTGGATGCGAAAAGCGGCGACGATCATCCCGACGCAAGTCGCAGGCACGGACCACCCCACCGACACGATCCGCCAGATGATACGTATGAAGGAAGTCGGCTACGTTGACCCGGGACAGCTCATCTCCCACAAGGTGGGATTTGGTGTTGAAGATATCCAGGGTGCGTACGACATGTACTCAGACCACAGCGATGGCGTGATCAAAGTGGTCATGCAACAGGACTAATCGATCGCGATCTCAGGCTGCCCAGAGTCGGCCAAAAGGACAACGCAGCGCTCGTAATGCGCGAAAGGAACTTGAAGACGCAATGAAAGCGGTACAGCTCACCGGTCCCCGAAAGCTTGAGTTCATCGAAGCCCCGACGCCCACACCAGCAGAGGGACAGGTTCTTCTCAAGATCGAGCAGGCTTCGGTCTGCGGTAGCGACACGCATCTCTCTTACGAGCCGGTTCTGCCCGAGGAACGCTACCCGTCCGTTCCCGGAGCGCCCTGCCACGAGATCGCCGGGACAATCGTCGAGTCCCGTAACCCAGACTACAAAGTAGGACAGCGCGCCATCGTGCTGCCAGACTACAACCCGGAGACCGGCCCGTCCGGTGGCGGACTTGCTGAGTACATCGCAAGCAGCCGTATCATCGCCCTTCCGGACCACGGCGGTCTGGACGAGTGGGTAATGTGCCAGCCGTCCGGGACGGTCCTGTACTCCGCCCGCCAGTGGGGCAATGCATCAGACAAGCGGATCGCCATCCTCGGCCAGGGCGCGATCGGCCTCTCGTTCACGATGATCGCCGCAGCGCAGGGCGCACGGCAGGTGATCGCGATAGACCTTGAGGACTACCGCCTGGACAAGGCCAAAGAGATGGGCGCCACCGACGTCATTAACGCCGATAAAGAAAACGTCGCCGAGGCCATCCAGGAGATGACCAAAGGTGAGGGCGTGGACGTTGTCGCAGACGCCTCAGGTGACCCGGAAGGCCTGAACCAGGCCGTCAGTCTGGTCAACCGTTTTGGCCTGATCGTCGGGTTCAGCCTAATTTCCGCAACCGAGCCGGTGGTGTTCAACCACCAGGCATGGATGCGCAAAGCCGCTCGCTTGGCGCCGACCGTATCTGGAGCTTCCCCGACCCCGACAGAAGCCATCGAAAAGATGGTCGCTCTCCGTGAGCGTGGCTGGGCTGACCCCGCCAAGTTGATCACGCACCGAGTTGGCTGGGACGGCATTCCGGACGCTTACGAGATGTACGCAAACCGGTCAAACCAGGTCATCAAGGTCGTAATGGACATCAACGGCTAGAGCGATTCGGAGACCGGCATGAAGGCCTATCAATTGACCGGGCAGCGTCGACTAGGTCTTGTCGACGCTCCCGACCCGACGCCCGAAGACGGTGAGGTTGTACTCAAGGTCCAACACAGCTCGATCTGTGGTAGCGATGTCCACCTGAACTACGAACCGGCTCTCCCGGAAGAGCGCTACCCGATGTTCTACGGATCGCCGTGTCATGAGATCGCAGGGATCGTTGTCGAGTCTCGGAAACCCGGGATTGAGGTCGGAACACGCGCCATCGTCCTGCCGGAAACGGCGGTCGCGGCGGGCGGACATCGCGGCGGCGGGCTGGCAGATTTCATCGCCAGTTCCAAGGTCATTACGCTTCCAGATTACGGAAGCACGGCTGATTGGTTGATGTGCCAGCCCGCGGGCACCGCTCTCTACTCGTCAAGACGCTGGGGCTCCACGGACGACAAGCGGATAGCGATCATAGGCCAGGGCGCGATCGGCCTGTCCTTCACCAACATCGCCGCTAACCAAGGCGCTATAGAGGTGATCGCCATCGACCTGCTGGACTACCGGCTTGACATGTCGACACGGGTCGGAGCAACCCACACGATTAACCCGGACCGCGACAACGTCATCGAGGCAATCGAAGAGATTACCGGAGGTAAGGGCGTTGACGTCGTTGTCGATGCTTCGGCCGACCCTGACGGCATCAATCAGGCGGTACAGATCGTCAATCAGCGCGGGTTGATCATCGGTTTCTCCCTCATCCCGACAGAGTCGCAAGTCGTATTCCGTCATCTGGAATGGATGCGGAAAGAGGTCTTTATCCATCCCACGAGTTCCGGCGGTTCTGCCACCCCGACGGAGGCTATCGAATCGATGGTCGCACTCCGAGACAGGGGATGGATGGACCCGGCTATGTTCACGACTCATCACTACGCTTGGGATGACATTCCAGAAGCGTACGAGATGTATTCGCTCAGAAAAGACAACGTCATCAAGGTCGTGATGGAGATCAATGCGGAGTAGTTATACGGCGGTGATGTCCGCTTGAGGGCTTACCAACAGACCGGTCCACGCCGGCTGGAACAGGTCGATGTCGATAATCCGACGCCAGCGGACGGGCAGGTCGTCGTAAAGATCGAGTGCGGCTCAGTTTGTGGCAGTGACACGCATGTGAGGTACCAGCCGACGCTGGCAGAAGAGCAATACCCGCTCGCGCCCGGCGCGCCTTGTCACGAGATCGCCGGCACTATCGTCGAGAGCCGCAACCCGGATCACCCGGTCGGGGAGCGAGTGATCGTCCTGCCGGATCCATCCTCAGCAGGTGGGCCCGGCGGTGGGCTTGCCGAATACATCGCCAGCGGTCTACTGATCAGTCTTCCAGAACACGGCTCCACTGAAGAGTGGCTCATGTGCCAGCCCACCGGAACCGTCCTGTACTCCGCACGACGCTGGGGCCAGTCCACAGATAAACGCATCGCCATCATCGGCCAGGGCGCAATCGGACTATCGTTCACGATGATCGCCGAGCGCACGGGGGCGAAGCAGGTGATAGGTATTGACCTGCTGGACTACCGGCTGAATAAGGCCGGTGAGCTTGGAGCGACGCACACCATCAACGCCGACCGAGAGAATGTCGTCGACGCCCTAGCAGATGTGACCAACGGCGAGGGCGTCGACGTGGTCGTGGACGCATCCGCCGACCCGGACGGACTCAATCAGGCTGTTAGCCTCGTGAACATGTACGGCACCATCATCGGCTTCAGCCAGATCCCGCGCGATCAACTGCCTACCTTCCGTCACCCGGACTGGATGATGAAGGAAGCACGCATCATCGCGACCGGTTCCTCACTCTCACAGACGCCGACCGAGGCCATACAGACGATGGTAGATCTACGGGACCGGGGATGGCTTGATCCGTCGGTCTTAATCACCCACCACTCCGCCTGGGATGACATACCGGACGCATACGAGATGTACGCCGGATACACGGACGGTGTCATCAAAAACGTGCTGGATATTTCCGGGGCTGCCGGTTCAGGAGTTAACGCATGAAGGCTTATCAACTCACGGGCCCTCAGACCCTGGAGCAGGTCACGGCGCCTGATCCAGAACCCATGGATGGCCAGGTGTTGCTGAAGATTGAGCACGTCTCTATCTGCGGCAGCGACACCCATCTCAACTTCCATCCGACCCTTCCGGAAGAACGATATCCGTTTGCTCCCGGCCTTCCCTGCCACGAGATCGCCGGGACGATAGTGGAGAGCAAGAACCCGGATCACCCGGTTGGTCAACGGGCGATTATCCTGCCGACATTCGCCCCCGCTGTCGGCATGACCACCGGCGGGCTTGCCGAGTTCATGGCAAGCGAAAAGGTCATCCCCCTTCCAGATTACGGGGACACCGCGGACTGGGTGATGTGCCAGCCTGCCGGGACGGCAATCCAGGCCAGTCGGGAGTGGGGCACGACCGACGAAAAGACCTTCCTAGTGCTTGGACAGGGTGCTATCGGTCTTTCCACGACGGCTGTGGCCTCCCGCATGGGCGCTCGGATGGTGATCGGAGTTGACCTTGACGATTACCGATTGGAAAAGGCGTCCCAACTGGGAGCCGAAGTGACGCTGAACGCCGACCGGGACGATGTCCTGGAAGCGGTCATGGATCTGACAGAGGGGAAAGGCGTCGACTGTGTTGTTGAAGCCACAGGGGACCCGGACGGCATAAACGTGGCACTCCAGTTAGTGCGAAATCGCGGCACCATCATAGGATTCAGCCT
>CAUZKS010000090.1:0-7764 GCA_963580625.1 Dehalococcoidia bacterium
GAAACGGAACGTCCCGGCCGATCGGGGGAACAGTCCGTTCGATCTCTGCCCAGGTGGGTGTTCTCGCACCCGGAGGGAGTTGGCCGCTCGCGGGCTGCGCAGAAGCAAGGACTAAGCTCCCGAATGCCATCAGGGTCGAGCGGGTCATTCTACTTTGTATTCCCCCGCCGTCTCAAAAACGATTCTTGAAATGCCATCTCTGATTCTTTCAACAGTAGACCAGAATCCCCTATACCCAAAGTTCCCTTCTTCATCAAATAGTTCATATATGCCATCAACAATCACCAAATCTGGGCCTATTATTTTGTATGACAGTCGAACGTTATTGATGGTAGCTTCAGAACTACGCTCTTCCTCTGAGGCAAACCGAGCTACCCACTCTGCCCGGATGGCATCTTTTCCTCTTATGGGTTCTGAAACATCATGCAGGATGCGGACTGCATCTTCCACATAAAGGTCTGAGATCCTCTCGGGATCTCCAGCAGCCCATCCAGCGGTGAACTCCGCCATTCCAGCATCCAGAGCTTCTACTATTTCAGTGTCGGTAAGCATTTCCGTTGACGTGGCGCTTCCATCGTTCGCCGGAGAACAAGCAGCCATAACGACTGAGGCGGTAAATGCGAAGCTATACTTCATGGAGTTCCCCCTCTCAGTGTGGTTGCGACTAAAACTACTACACTAGCGAATATGCGATGCGCTTATTCGGGACCGCCAGCAGGGGGGCGGTGCTGCTGCGACTCCGCACACATCGCCGCCACTGAAACGCCGTTTCCTGAAAAAAATTGGTGGCGCTGCTCAGTCCCGTGTGGTGCTCCCGGTTAAGTTGAGGAGGTTCGACCTGTGTCAGGGAGTAGCCAGGCGCTTCGCTTCTCTGAAGCCGATCAGCCTTTGGGAGTCCTCGTGCCAGAGCGACAGTTTGAGTGTCTTGATCGCGTCCCATATGGTCAACCGAGTTACCTGTTGGAGCCTTGGATTCTCATCCAGGCACTCCTGAAGCCTGTAGTTCGGGATCTTCGCATTCAGGTGATGTACGTGATGGATTCCAATGCTTGCGGTGACCCACTGTAACAGTTTCGGCAGTACGAGATGTGAACTGCCCTTCAGTCCCGCGTCGACGTATGCCCAATCTTCGTGCTCTCGCCAATACGTGTCCTCGAATTGGTGTTGCACGTAAAACAACCACACTCCTATCGCAACTGTGAGGGACAGGACGGGCAGATGCACGAGGACGAACGTCTTTAGGCCGATCGTGAGCCACATGAAGAGGAGGATGGCCGCTAGAACCCCGTTCATCTTCCATACATCGCGCCATTCCCGCCTCCAATTTCTCGGAGTGTCCCACGGGAAGCGGTGCTTGATAACGAACTGGAATAATCCCCCCAGCCCCAACATGACGACCGGATGCCGGTAGGCCCGGTAACGGAGTCGTCCGAGGAGAGACCTGCCGTAGTATTCGCTCACTGTGATCACGTCGATATCGCCCAAGCCCCTGAAGCCTAAATTACCAGAGTGGGCGTGGTGGTAGGCATGGGTTCTCCGCCAATAGTGGTATGGCGTCATTGTCAGGACACCGAGCCAAAACCCGATACGATTCGCCGTCTTCTGGGACTTCAAGAATGATCCGTGACCGCAGTCGTGCTGGATCACGAAAAGTCTCAGGAGAAATCCCGCCGTGGGGATTGCCAACACCAAGGAGAGCCAGTAGCTGAACGACAGGGCTCGGTAAGAGGCGTACCAACAGAGAAAGAAGGGCGCAGCCGAAGTAATAAGTTGGATCATGCTCCGGCGGAGATCTGCACCTCCATATGGACGCAGGATCTCACTCCATCGCCTCAACGCCTCTCGTGACTCTCCCTCCTCCAGATGTCCCATCAACTGAACTTCACCCCGAGAGCCAAGCGTGAAAAGAGCTTCTGCCACTGCCCCCCCTCGCCAATGGCAGGGTGGCATGGTTCGTGTGACTCCGCACACATCGCCGCCACTCCAACCAAATCGGTCTTAAAAGACTCCGCACACATCGCCGCCACTGAAACGCCGTTTCCTGAAAAAATTGGTGGCGCTGCCCCTAGCCCACACGCATCGGTGTCAGGCTACCGATCTCTCCGCCCTCTACCGGCGCACCACACTGTTTTGCGTGTCCTAAGTTGCGGACTTTCTGAGGTCAGGGGCATTTTTCTGATATGAAGAGAACCGGAGTAACTTTCGCCCTGATGTTGCTGGCTGTCCTCGGTTGCGCGCAGGCGGTGGCAGCCGAGTCGGAGTAGCGCCGAGTGATGAGGGAAGATGGGACTATATAGTAAGTATGTACTCCCCCGAGTAGTTCACCTGGCGTGCAGCGCTAGGCCCAAAATGCGCCAACGAGAAAAGTTGGTGCCGTTGGCGAGCGGTCGCGTCCTGGAAGTCGGCATGGGGTCAGGGCTCAATCTGTCGTTCTACGACGCACGCCGGGTCACAAAGGTATGGGGCCTGGAGCCCTCTCCGGAGATGAGCAAGATGGCCTCGGCCGCGGTGGAGGCCGTTGCCTTCGATGTCGAGTTCGTGTCGGCGGGCGGCGAGCAGATTCCGTTGGACAGCGAGAGCTTCGACACCGTACTCATGACGTTCACGCTCTGTACGATTCCCGACGCCGAGCGCGCGCTGAGGGAGATCGCTCGTGTCCTGAAACAAGGAGGTCAGCTACTCTTTTGTGAGCATGGCGCCGCGCCGGACGCCGGTATACGCCGGTGGCAGAACCGCATCGATCCCCTGTGGCGACGATTGGCCGGAGGTTGCCATTTGAACCGGGACATTCCGGGTCTGATCCGTCGCGGGGGCTTCGAGATCACACGAATGGACACGATGTACATCCCCGGCTGGCGCCCTGCCAGCTTCAACTACTGGGGCGCTGCTGCGAAAGCACGAGCATGACCCGCCAGCAAAGCGACCCCCTAGTACCTGGGACCCCCCCCTTTTTTGGTCACCAATCACGCCTGACCGCGCGGAGCTCAGTCATTCGACATAGAGTCCTTTGCCACTACCACGGCACCAGCATAGCATTCGCCGCGTGAAGACCCTGATTCGAACCAAAGCGGCCGCCATTTTTCTGCTTTCGGGTTCCATGATGCTGTTGCCGGCTTGCTCTCGAGTGTCCCTCGACGAAAGTCGAGATTCCGGGACCTCGACTCCAGCCTCATCGGCGCAGTTCGGTGACGCTGAACTGGTATTCTCGAGTTTGGACATCGATCAGACGAATCGTGGCACCGTCAACATCAACGGCCACGACCGACATTTCTCCGTTACGTTCCCCACCTCATATAACCGTGAGGAAGCGTATCCGGTCGTTCTGTTCTTTCATGGTTGCCGGTGTCGCCCCACAGTCGACGACGAAGCCGTTTTGAGCTTCTTGGATTGGTCACCGAGGTTGGAACCGTATCGGGACGATTTCATCGTCGTCAGAATGTCTGCCTTTTCCGAGATGAAACCGGAGGTTCCCCGAGCGCCTGAGGATGGTGGAGCGCGCGGTATGTGGTTCTGGCATGAAGGATTCGAGGCAGAGCGAGACGATTTCGCGTTCCTTCATACGGTGCTCAAAGCGTTACAGTCGTCCTCTGATATCAACATCGATCCAGAAAACATCTTTGGGGTCGGTCATTCGTCCGGGGCGATCTTCTTGCTCTCGTACGTATTGGGTGGCCCAGTCGATCTGACCGATGCCGGCTTAAATGACACCTATGCGTTCAAAGCCATTTCCGTAACGGGAGGTTCAGATTTTCGGGAAGGGATTGTCGATTTCAAAGAAAATACCCCTAGCACATTGCCATCGGTTTTCCATATCCAGGGCGAGCGAGATCAAGGGCTATGGTTCAACGGGCAAGAAACGGGGAAACGAGGGATCGATTTCCAAGAATTCGCCAATCCTTCCCCGCCAACGATTGTTGACGGACTTCGAGAGACAGTACATGGGCGTACGTACTCTGCTTGGGACGAAAACACACCCTCGAATCCAAGCACCCTGCAACGATGGGCCGAGCATCTCGATCTCGAGTATTCAGGGTACGAGGATTATTCCCAATACTACCTCTATAATTTCCCGCCGGTAACGACTTCAGAGAACGTGCTCATCGGCATGAGGATCAAGGATTGCCCGCATGTGGTAGCTGCGGATCAATACCAGGCTGATTTCTTCCGCGTCTTCTCACAGCAAGATGGCGATTTGCAGGCGTTCGACAGCGAGATATCTCGAGACACCGCTATGAGGTTTTGTGGCCGTCCTTAAACAAACGGGACAGATCTGACTTCAACACAGGGTCTGGGCTAGGGTCGGTCAGGGAGTCACCATGGTGGTCACGAAGGCCGAAGTGCGAAGCCAACGACCAAGAGGTCGCAGCCGTTCATCGTCTGTCCAGCGAAGCCCAAATGACAGTAACCACCGATCAGGAGTCCGGTATCGGTCTTCCGGACAGACGGCGGCCAGTCACAACCGCGTCGAACGAGTCCTGGTTGCGACGCTGCATGATGAGGAAGTCCCAGCCATCCGCCATGAGCGCTTCGACCTGGGCAGGGTTGTTCGCCGGGTAGCCGCAGGACTTGTTGAACTCCTTGCACGCTGCGAGCACTATGGCGACAGCGGCATCGAAGCCCTCCTGGTCGCGCACTCTCTCACCCTCGGCATTCGTGCTCGTGAAGACGCCGCCGAGCGTTCCTGAGCCCACGGTGACGACGGCCACGCCTGGCATGGCCGAGATCTCACGGGCGTTGGCGACACCTTCATGGCTTTCGATGATCACGGAAATGAGAAGCTCGCCGTTGGGGTTGAGGGGCCAGACATCCGCCTTCTCCAGGTATTCCGCCTCGGTCATCCCCCAATATGCCGCGGCGCGCTCGAAACCTTCCTCGGGGCGTACTCCGCCTTGCGACGTGAACCGCATAGCCGCGATGGCCTGATTGACCTCCTCGACCGTCTCGACCTCCTGCATTTCCACCACGACCTGCCCGTCATTCAACTGATCGATGAGGCGCTGCGTTGTTCCAGTGGGATCGGTGTGCATGATTGGGATCTTCGCGACGAAGGGGTGGGTGCGAGCAGAGCCCCCCGCCGCGACAATGGCCCGTATGAACTCCCTGTACCGGTCCACGGAATTCGGTGAATACGTGTTGAGCTCGTAGTCGCCAAGCTGGTACGCCACCAATTCCCGGGCGGCCTCGGAAATATCCGGCTCCGGCGGCGGCGTGCCTGGCGCTTCGCCTACTGCCTGGCCTCGACCTCCACGTCGTCGACGGGCTGCATACGGAGGGTGGGCGATTCCGAGCACCGGAAGTCCCTGTTCGATGAGAGGGATCATCTGGTTCAGCCGATCCGTGACCTGAACTTGTTCGGGTTCGGCGCATGCTAGCAACGCCAGCCCGACGACACCGAGTACAACACTCCAACGCATGGGGCCTCCGCTGCTGGATGTGAGAAACCATCGGCCTCTGACGGGACCGATTCCGACGTCAATACGGTGCGGTCCCGCAGACTGACGTCAAAAGTGGCCTCGACCGTCACAATCGGCAAACAGGAGTGATCGCCGTCCACCCCCTATTTCACTGCACCCACCGCTGGACTATACAACACTGTTTTGCTAAGTCCGGTGTGGTGCAACTCGGCACACATCGCCGCCACTGAAAAGCCATTTCCTGAAAAAAAAATTGGTGGCGCTGCCCTCAGTTCACCGGTGGTGTGAGCCGCCCCTTCTGTACCCACACGTCCTCTCCTACCGTCACTGTGGCGTCCGTGAAGAAGTTCCAGCGAACGTAGCCTCCGGTCACGGTTCCTCCCAACTCCGAGTTGTCCCCCAACGAGAGCCGTACTACGCCGGCGCCGTAACCGTAATAGGGCACCCACGGCCGGCGGTCCGGGACAGCCAACAAGGGGTTGAACCCCAGCGCAAACTCCCGAAAGCGCCGGCCGGGCGTGCCCGCCGCATCCATCTCGGCGAGTGCGGCGTCCAGGCCGGATTCGGCCGCGACGTCCACCACCACGCCGTTCTCGATCGTGAGGGTTAGGCCGCTTACGGGTCGGTCACTCCACTGTGAGGGCGGAAACACGATTGTTCCCTGAACCGTCTCCTCGAGCGGTGCGACGCGTATGGCGCCGGCCGGCAGTTCAATTTCACGGTCGATGAGGATAAGACCACGGTCGGTTCGGGCGGCCGAGGCGTCGCCGTCCTGTTGGTTTACTGGGCGGTCACCGATGCTGAAGCGCAGGTCCGTTCCGGCCGCCGTGGTCACGCGCACCTCGCCGCCACGCATCGCCCGCTCGAAGCGCCTCTGGATACGGCCCAGAGCCGCGTAGTCCGTCTCCAGGAGAGCCCGCTGGTACGTGGCATCGACCACGTTGAGTGGAGGTAGGGGCTGCCCGGGCACAGGGTAGACGCTGCCATTTTCCAGCCAGTGGAAGTGGATTGTGCGTCCCTGCCCCTCATGGAGAAGGTCCTGCATGGCCATGTAAGCCGCGTCGTTCGTCGAAGCTCCGGGTAGCATCACGGCCGCGTCCACGTCGCGGAACATGCGGCGGTAGCTTTCGCGGGCGTCCCGGCTACTGCGCGCCAGGGCTTCTTGGTCCAACGAGGTCGGAAGGGGAGTCGCCAACACATCGATGACACCCAGGTCGGTGCCGCCCGCCTCGGCGACCGCGTAGCGAAGATGCGGGATCAGTGCATCGAACATGCCTGGACGGGCGACGAGCAGGACGCGGGCTCCTGGCTCCAACGCCAGCCGCTCCAGAATCTTTTCGGCCACAGCCGGCCAGTCGAGGTCGAGCCGCGCGGTGGTCTGCGCTTCCGAGGCCCACGGGGCCATCAGGATCGTGGCGGCCAGTAGCACCTTCCGGGTCATGGTTTTTCTCCTCATGCCCTGATTCTCTCCTGCCTCACTCAGGCCCGCAACTCAGGACGAGCAGGACAGTGTTGTATAGGACGAACCTTAAACTGGCGAGATTCGGAGGACTGGAGACCTCCTACAGCTAGAACGCTATCGTGCGTGGATGCGTGAGAACTGTAGTGAATAAGTTGCGGTTGTCATGCGAGAGAGGACAGGAAACAAGTTATAGGGATAGAAATCAGGGTCGATTTACTACCGCACAAAAAAACGGGCCGCCCCCACGTGGGAGCGGCCCGCCTCTGTTTAGGGAAAACCCCTGCTTTACGAGATCTGAACTACGTTCTCTGCAGCAGGACCTTTCGCTCCCTCACCCATATCGAACTCCACTGTCGCGCCCTCAGCGAGAGTCTTGAAACCCTCGGCCTGGATCGCGCTGTGGTGGACGAAGCAATCCTTGCTTCCATCCTCAGGTGTAATGAATCCGAAACCTTTCTGGTCATTGAACCACTTCACAGTACCCTTCATACGTATCATCTACTCCGTTATGTGTTACGAGCGTCGGAGTGTTCCGGATGATCCGTACCCACCGACTACAATTAATAAATTCAAGCAAATGCTTGAGTGGCAAGCCTCGCAATGAAACCGAAGTTAGTCAATAAGGGGCGCTGGACTATCGCAACACTGTTTTGCGCATCCGGTGCGGTGCTGCCGCCTACGTTGCGGTCCTTCGGGATGAGGGAGCAGATTTAGGGCATGAAGAAAACCCTGTTATTCACTCTCGCTCTGATAGCGGTCGGGTGTGCCGTGAGCGATAGCGTTGGTCGAGACGGAGAGGCCAGGACGAGTGGACGCTTGGTCATCGCCGGAGGTGGGCTTCAGGCAGACAATTCTGCTGTCTACCAGTCCATTGTCGATGCGCGAGCA
>CAUZKS010000091.1:0-7758 GCA_963580625.1 Dehalococcoidia bacterium
AACACAACCCCCGCCGAGGCTCATTTGGCCCGCGATTTTCTGGGAAATTATTTGTTGCTCATCTTGACTCCGATACGCTCACCACAGGTTGGGAAATGATCCGGAACCGTGTACTAGCGCGGATGAGTGCCGCGCGTCAACCGGCAGGGCGATTCGATTTTGATGACCCCGGCCAAAATTGGGAGATGTGGGGTCAAACGCGTTGACGCGTATTATCTTTTTCGGCACGCCGGAACCGGCAGCGAAAGCGTTACGCGCGCTGGTCAAAGACGGGCATGATGTGGCCGCGGTGTTCACGCGACCGGACCGGATTT
Organism: Dehalococcoidia bacterium; assembly: GCA_963580625.1. GTDB lineage: Bacteria > Chloroflexota > Dehalococcoidia > Lucifugimonadales > Lucifugimonadaceae. The sequence continues at coordinate 315 of CAUZKS010000091.1, forward strand.
CCGGCCGATCACGTAAACCGCGCCCGACCTCGGTAAATGAGGCCGCGGTGGAATTAGGTCTTCCGGTCCACACCCCGCCGGGCCTGCGCGGCGACGACGTCCTGAGTGACTTGGCTGCGATCCCGGCAGATATTTATGTCGTGCTCGCCTATGGGCGGATCTTGCCGGCGGCGATACTGGCGCTGCCGGCACGCGGCGTCCTCAATGTTCATCCGTCACTTCTGCCCCTGTATCGCGGTCCGAGCCCGGTCGTTACGGCTATCCGAGACGGGGCTTCCGAGACCGGTGTTTCTGTGATGCTCCTTGACGAGGGCATGGATACAGGCCCCGTAATCGCCCAGTCCGCATCGGTGCCGATCACAGATTCGGACACGGCCGAGTCTCTGACCGACCAGCTCTTCACGATGGGCGTGGACCTGCTTGTGAAGACCATTCCCTCCTGGGAGCGCGGCGATATCGAGGGCGTTTCTCAAGACGACGCGCTGGCCACGGTTACAAGCCTCGTCGAAAAGTCCGATGGTGAACTCGATTTCGGAGAGCCTGCGTTGAACATCGAACGGGCGATACGTGCGTATCATCCGTGGCCAGGCACCTTCACCCGCTGGGATGGGAAATTGTTGAAGATCCTTGAAGCATCGGTATCTGGGACAGGTGAGAACCTCCGTCCGGGTGTTGTATCGATACACGGCGGCCGGCTGATAATCGGGACGGGCGAGGGGAACCTCGATGTGAAGCGTCTTCAGCTGGAGGGGCGCGGCGCCGTTTTTGTGGAGGAGTTCCTCCGAGGGTACCCGGCTATCGAAGGCGCCAGCCTGCTGGACCCGGACTGAGCAAATACGAAAAAGGTATCCAAATAGTGCGTTCAACGATCACGACCGGCAATCATCTGGAAAGTGTGCTGGGCACGGCGACTCTGGCTATCGTGGGAGATCGGCTGATTTCGTCTGGCCTTATCCCCTCTCAGCGCGGTGGCGCCGCCTCAGAAGCCCGACAGGTGTACCAGGCGGCCGCCGATGTAATGCACAGAGCCAGATCGTCCCTCGCAGATGTCGTACGGGTGCGTGCCTGGTTCACCGACGGCGATGCGAGAGAAGCGCTACGCGCCACCCACCCGGTTCTATTTGATGACCCCGGACCTGCGCTTAGCATGATCGGTGTGCCAAACCTTCCGAACGGTGTGAAGGTGATGTTGGAGCTGGAAGCCGTGATCGGATCCGAGGCCGGACTCCAACGATACATGCCTCAAGAAGGTCAGGGATGGTCCCATGCCGTACGGACTGGGGATGAGATCTGGGTCTCCGGCCTGACCTCAATCGATGTCGAAGGCTCAAACGGAATCGCGGGCGGTTACGCCACCACCGTCACGGGTGTGATGGACGCGGTGTCCGGTGCGCTGATCGGCGTGGGAGCTGAACCGTCTGACGTGGTGGCGACCCGCCACTTCATGGCTCGCGACGTTCACGGATGGGCGCTTCCGCAAACAAAGCTGGACTTCATGGCACGCAGCATTCCGACTTCGGCTGGTATCACGGTGGGCCGCTCCAGCGACGAAAACACGCCATTCATGTTCGAGTGTGAAGCCGTGATCGGTGCGTCCGGGATGGTCACCCGAGTCTCGTCTGGTCGCACGTATGAGACGGTACACAACTACTGCCGCGCTGTCCGAGCAGGTGCTGTTGTCCACGTGGCCGGAACCACGGCCACGGTGCCGGGCGAGATCGTGCAGAGTCCGTACGAAGTTACGGGGCAGGTCAAACACATAATCGGCACGATCCGCTGGGCTATCGAAGAACAGGGCCTCGCTTGGAGTGATCTCGTTCGCACACGCACCTATGTCGTTGGTGGCGCAGACAAGCTAATTGAGGCTCAGACAGCACTAAACGGACTGATTGGGCGAATGGACAGCGCCGCGGCGGTTGTAGGCGTGCCGGTGCTTGGTAGGCCTGAGGTGGTCGTAGAGATCGAGGCGACCGCGGTGGCTGCCTCCGATCACTCATAATTGTTTTGGCGGGTTAAAATCACAGCATGTGCGGCAGGTTCATACTGATCGACGTGACCGAACTCGGGTTGCGTTTTCGCGTGCAAGTGACTGGCGAGACGGCGCCTGTGCCACGATTCAATATCGCCCCCACACAGTCGGTCTGGACGATCACTAACGAATACGGCACGCGGCGCGCTGAAGACATGCGCTGGGGCCTGATCCCCGCGTGGGCGAAATCCGCTAATCAGATCCGCTCTTCCTTTAATGCTCGCGATGACAAAGTGGCGAGCTCAGGACTATGGAAACGCCCGCTTGCTCGCACGCGCTGTCTTATTCCAGCCAGTGGTTTCTACGAGTGGACTGGACCAAAGGGCGACCGTAAACCGCAACTCATCCGGCTGAAGGGTGGCGGTCTTCTGGGATTCGCGGGGCTGTTCGACACATGGCACAACAAGGAAACAGGCGAGATTGTCCGCTCCTGTGCCATCATCACCACCGGCCCGAACTCTCTGATGGGGCCGATTCACGACCGCATGCCGGCCATCCTTGACGCCGAGGCCGAAGAGCTCTGGCTTGATCCGGCAACCGAGGACCCGAGTAGGCTCACCGCGCTTCTACAGCCATATCCGGCAGAAGAGATGGAGGCTTACCCGGTCTCAACCATCGTCAACTCGGCCCGAGGAGACAGCCCGGAAATGATTGAGCACGTGGACGCGGAAGAGCGAATGCAAACGCGCCAATCTGGGTTCTCAATAGACTGAGGCTCGACCTCTAGCCGTGGGCATCGTCATGTCATCCTGAACTCGATTCAGGATGACATGACGATGCGGGTGTCCTCGCATATCGTCCCCGTTGTAGGTATAACCACCCCCGAACCTCTCCCAGCGGGAGAGGGTTGGGGTGAGGCCGAAGGTATTTCCATTCTTACAGGTCCCTCCAACGCCCCCTAAACCGTAATCGCGGTCGAGAAGTCCGGAATGCTTTCCCAGCGGCCCGGGTCGGTGGCACGCATCACGGCGATCGTCTTGATGACCTCTGGGTTCGCCAACCCGTGCGGCTTCTCGCCTGTCAGCACCCGGATCACGTTCTCTGCCTGACGCTGACCGGACTGCTCGATAAAGGTCGGTGACCAGCCCGCGAGGTGCGGGGTGATCAGCAGGTTGTCCAAGCTAAGGAGCGGATCCTCGGCATCCACAGGTTCGAACTCCGTCACATCGATACCTGCCGATTCAATCACGCCATCGCGAAGTCCGGCGTGCAAAGCAACAGGATCCACTATCGGGCCTCGTGCGCAGTTGATCAGGATGGCGGTCGACTTCATCTTCGCAAGCGAATCGGCGTTGATCAGATGGTGCGTCTCTTCTGTTGCCGGTGTGTGGATCGTTATGAAATCCGACTGTGTGAGCAACGTGTCCAAGTCAACCATGCGGACGCCATAAAGGTCGCCCACGGTCTGCGGCACATATGGGTCGTACGCAATAATCTGCTCCGGCCCGAAACCCTTGATCCTGGTCGCAAACGCTCGCCCGATGTTCCCGAGTCCGATGATGCCCATCGTGTTCCCGGCAATCCTGCGGACCTCGCGTCGGAAATCGTTCATCTTTGCCGGGTTGTCGCTCCAACCGCCTTCCTTCGTAAACTGACCTGTTTCCGCCAGCAATCGCGTCTGTGCAAGCAGCATCGCCATAGCGTGGTCGGCCACTTCTGTCGTGTTGGCCCCCGGCGTGTTGCAGGCCAGGATCCCAAGCTCCGTCGCTGCGGCCAGGTCGATCGAATCCACCCCGACACCCATCCGGCTGACAACCTTCAACTTCGGGCACGCCTCCAGCACTTGTCGGTCGTGTAACGGCCAGATACCGATCAGTGCGCCATCCGCGTCCTTCGTGATCTCGATCAGCTCTTCGGTAGTGTTCGCCTCGCCTTGCACCACCTCGAATCCAGCCTCGGTGAGCAGGTTGAGCGGCGCCATTGAGCGGCCTGAGATAACGACCTTAAGGGCCATGTAGAGACTCCGTATATGAAATGTCTATCGGGGGTTAATAAGTATGCTAGGTCGGCAGAGCGGCAAGTATCGCATTACCCGTAATGATTTAGGGGCGAGTCCTTGGCGATCCTATTCACTCTTGAAATACGAGAAAAGGTTGACGGGCGCCTGCGTGGATAATTAACCTTTCATAGTGAATAGCTGAGAAGGAGCCGAGTAGTTCCGGCTAATCTGCTGAGCGAGCCCCGTACGGTGTGAGGGGGCGTAGGGTCCCGGAACGAACATCTCTCCCGAGCTTCCGGCCGAAAGGCGGAGGGCGTAAATGGCCCGGCTGAGTAGACCCGGACGGCAAGTCGGCCGTTACAACGGCGACGGTTTATGGTCCCGAGCTCCCTGAAAATTTCAGGTTTCAGGGTTGTTTGACGGGATATCAGACCGGTAAAGCGTCCCGATTCAATCGGGAAATGCAGGGTGGTACCGCGGTATCTCTGTCCACAGAGCCCGTCCCTCGATTGGGATGGGTTTTTTGTATTTGGAAATATTTCAGACCACTGGGAGCCAGTAGAAGAAATGACAACGACCGACCGACCAGCCGGATCTACCGATCGTTTTGCACCCGTCGACTCACGCGTCGACTTTGTGGCGATGGAGCAAGACATACTCAAGTGGTGGGACCAGAATGACATGAACGCGCGCTACCGCGCGAAAAACGAGAACGCCGAAAAACGGTTCTCGTTCATCGACGGTCCAATCACCGCGAACAACCCGATGGGCGTCCACCACGCATGGGGCCGTGCCTACAAAGACATGTTCCTGCGCTTTCGCAACATGCAAGGCTACCGTCAACGCTTCCAGAACGGGTTCGACGGGCAAGGGCTCTGGGTTGAAGTAGAGGTCGAGAAAGAGCTTGGCTTCACATCCAAGCACGACATCGAGGACTACGGAATCGGGCGTTTCGTTGAGGAGTGCAAAGCGCGCGTTGAGCGCTATGCCGGGATCATCTCGGAGCAATCAAAACGGCTTGCGATGTGGATGGATTGGGACGACTCGTATCACACGATGTCGGACGAGAACAATTACACCATCTGGAGCTTCCTGAAGCGTTGCCACGAACGGGGCTGGATCTACGAAGGCCGGGACACCATGCCCTGGTGCCCGCGCTGCGGAACGGGCCTATCGCAGCATGAAATTGTGACCGAGGGCTACCAGGAGATCACCCACAACTCCGTATATCTGAAATTCCCGCTTCTCGACCGAGAAGGCGAGAGCCTGCTGGTCTGGACCACGACACCATGGACGCTCGCCGCAAACGTGGCCGCCGCGGTTCATCCGGAGAATATGTACGTCAAGGTCAGGAACAACGACGAAATTCTGTACCTGGGTAGAGAACTACTCAAAGTATTGAACGGCGAGGTCGAAGTGTTAGAAGAGCTGCCTGGCTCCAAGTTGGCGGGGTTGCGCTACCGCGGCCCGTTCGACGAGCTTCCGGCGCAGTCCGAAGCGCGCGAGAGACACCGAGTTCTGGAGTGGACAGACGTTGGAGACGAAGAGGGCACGGGCATCGTGCACATCGCTCCCGGCGCGGGTGCGGAAGACTTCCAGCTCGGTAAAGAGCAGGAGCTGCCGATTATTGCCCCGTTGACCGAGGACGGGGACTACATAGACGGATTCGACTGGTTGTCGGGCCGGAACGTGTCCGAAGTGAACGACGATATCTTCAAACATCTGGAAGACACCGGCGTCATGTACAGCGTCGTCCCATACACGCACCGATACCCGGTGTGCTGGCGCTGCAACACGGAACTCGTGTTCCGCCTCGTCGACGAGTGGTTCATCGGCATGGACGACCTGCGTGAGCCGATGAAGGACGCGACGAGAAGTATCACGTGGGTGCCCTCATTCGGTCGCGACCGCGAGCTGGAATGGCTCGACAACATGCACGACTGGATGATTTCCAAGAAACGCTACTGGGGACTGGCGCTGCCCATCTACAAGTGCGAAAGCTGTGGAGTGGTGGATGTGATGGGCTCCGAAACGGAGCTAAAAGAGCGCGCCGTTGAGGGCTGGGATCAGTTCGAAGGCCATTCGCCGCATCGGCCGTGGATCGACGCCGTCAAGATTGCATGTTCCGGCTGTGGCGAGACCGTCTCGCGCATCCCGGACGTTGGCAACCCGTGGCTTGACGCCGGAATCGTGTCGTTTTCGACGCTCAAGTATCGATCAGACAAAGACCACTGGAATGACTGGTTCCCGGCGGACTGGATATCTGAAAGCTTCCCGGGCCAGTTCCGTAACTGGTTCTACTCGTTGATTGCCATGAGCGCAGCGCTGGAGAACACGGCACCGACGAGGGCCGTCTTCAGCTATGCGTTGATGCGTGACGAGCACGGCGCCGAGATGCACAAGTCGCGCGGGAACGCTATCTGGTTCGAGGAAGCGGCCGACAAGATGGGCGTGGACACGATGCGATGGCTGTACTCGCGCCACAACCCGTCTGCCAACCTTAACTTCGGGTACGGACCCGGCGACGAGGTCCGGCGTCAGTTCATGATCCCACTGTGGAACGTGTACTCGTTCTTCGTGACCTACGCCAACCTGGATGACTGGGATCCAGCCTCTCCGGCCGGGAAAGCGGAACCGTCTGAACTGGATCGGTGGTTGATGTCGGAGCTCAACCGGTTGGTCGAGGGCGTAACCGAAAACCTTGAGAACTGGCGCCCGATGGAGACGATGCGCTCGATCGAAGAGTTCATCGACGGATTATCGAACTGGTACGTCCGCCGAAGTCGCAGGCGATTCTGGAGAAGTGAGTCGGATGCCGACAAGCAGGCCGCCTACGAGACGCTGTACGTAGCTCTCACGACGCTGATACGGCTGCTTGCGCCGATCACGCCGTTCCTGTCAGAGGAGATGTACCGAAACTTGGTGGCCCGGGTCGACGGAGACGCTCCTGATAGCGTCCACCTGTCTGACTGGCCCGTGGTCGACAGGTCGGCCATTGACGCGGACCTGTCGGACTCGTTCAACCTGGCACGTCGACTGGCGAGCCTGGGTAGATCAGCGCGGGCATCGTCACGCCTCAAGGTTCGACAGCCTCTCGCGGCGCTACTTGTGGACGTCCGCACCGATCGCGAGCGAGCGTTCCTGCCACTTATCGCAGATCAACTCAAAGAAGAACTCAACATAAAGTCTGTTCGTGATGCTCGTGAACAGGGAGGCCTGCTGAGCCTCTCGGTGAAGCCAAACCTTCCAGTCCTCGGCCCTAAATACGGTCGAGACCTGCAGAAAATCCGACAGGCACTTGAAACCGCTGATCCTATGGACCTGGTCCGGGCTTCAGAACGCACTGAGCAGATCTCGCTAGGAGAATTCACCCTCGAGCCGGACGAGATCCTGATTGAGCGTACAGGGATCGAAGGTTACGCAGTGTCGGTTGACGCCGGTTACACAGTGGGAGTGGACACAACGCTCACGCCGAA
>CAUZKS010000092.1:0-7628 GCA_963580625.1 Dehalococcoidia bacterium
TCGAATGTACTAGCTGGCCGTAATGAACCGTTGGATTCTACGATGAAAATACCGGACGACATACCTGAGTTGTAACGCTCATCATCGTAAACTGTGGGCTTATGCGTCGTTGACGGCATTGACCGACTCGGATTATCGCTCCTATGGAGCCGCCACGCAGATCACACACATATGGGAGGCACGTGATCAGGAGAACAGACCCCGAGACTCTGGCGTGATTAATGAACTTGCAGAGAATGTGAGTTTTCCTGTGGGAGAAGTGGCCTCGTCCAATTTTCCAGGACGGCCCATATGATGTCGCCGCCCTTGCCTGGACGTTAGGGGAGTTGTTCCTCGTGACGTTAAGTGTCGACAAGGACGTGTGAAGAAGTCCCAGAGCTTGATGCATGTGGGTCAGCCGGCGATCGTGACGGAGGAGGGTGCGGGTGCGCTTTGTGTTGCACTGGGATTAGCGCTTTTTTAGTGCCGCCTAGCGCTGTCCAGGAACACCGCCACCGGATCTTTGCCGTACCGCCTCGTATAAAACGATCCCTACCGCCACTGAAGCGTTCAGTGATTCAATGGCGCCCGCCATAGGCAGACAGACGATAAAGTCACACTTTTCTTTCACCAATCTCGACATTCCTGAGCCTTCGGATCCCACGACCAGTGCGATAGGCACCTGAAGGTCTACATCCGTGTGGAGCTGCATGGCGTCACTATCCAACCCGACGATCCACAGCCCGGAATCTCGCATCTTGTCTAAGGCGCGAGACAGGTTCACAACGCGGGCTACCGAGACGTGTTCAAGGGCACCCGCCGATGCGCTGATCGCGCCCGGGGTGATGCCGACGGCTCGTCGCTCGGCTATCACAAGGCCGTCGGAGCCGGCGGCGTCAGCTGTTCGGGCGATGGCGCCCAGGTTGTGCGGATCCTCGATCCCGTCCAGAACTACGATCAGCCCACTTCGTCCGGGTTTCGTGGCAGACCCCAACAGTTCATCAAAATCGGTGTAGACCGGGTCCTGGGCACGGGCGATCACGCCCTGGTGTCTTCGAGTCTGCGCACGTCGCTCTATGTTCCGTCGGCTTTCAAACACAACTTCGATTGAAAGTTCGGCGGCTCGTTCCAGAATTTCATTGATTTGGGGACCGCTATCAGAACTCTCCATGAGATAGATGCGATCTACTGGCGTACGGGCGCGAAGCGCTTCGAGCACCGCTCTGCGGCCTTCGATCGTGTGGCCGAGTCGCTCACGCCTTGACGGCAAAGGAACCTGCTTGATTCGCTGGATGTCGGTGGATAGGAGTCTCCTACTAGCGTAGCCGGTAATAGCTGCGACCGGTGTCATGTGGGAACGACTGGCAAGATTCCGGTCAGGACTGCATCTGCCGTTGGTCCGTCTTCCCTTTTTTCAAATGACAGGTTATTAGGATGATGAATGGAGCGGCAAATACAGCGATAGGGGAGTTGCCATTACCGGCCGATCCGAATTACCGGTAACGCCTCCAGGGTGCTTAAGGTAGGGGGTCATACTTGGGACCTGAATCCACCGGAATTCCTCGCTGTAGGGGGAATAATTTTCCCGCCAATGTCGGCGCCAATCCAGGTCAGATCAGATTTCAGGAGCCCAGTCGCTGTCTTAGCAATTCGAATTGCTCCGGGCGCTGCTTCTAGTGTGCCGACAGCGGCCTAACCAGACTTCAAATTACTGTCTGGGGGGACGGAATTTCAACGGGCGAGGAGGTTTAGCCGTCGCCTTACCTCACCTGTTGGTAAATTCGAGTCGGACGGGTACTTTGCCTTAACTCCAGGTCCGGTCATGGGCGTCAAGTGCGTCCCATTCATCAGTCGGCTCGAACATGCCCTGGTGTGTAGCAAAATTTTCGTTGCCTCGGTTGATATGTTCCGCCACCGCCTCTTCGTTGAGCTCAATCCCCAGCCCGGGGCCTTCCGGGGCCTGAATATAACCGTTTTCAACTATAGGCTTGCTGATCCCGTCAACTAGGTCGTCCCACCACGGGTTGTCGACCGAGTGCATTTCCAGCGCCATAAAGTTCTCCGTCGCTAGGCCGCAGTGGACGTTGGCCATCGCGACAACCGGAGATCCGGCCTGGTGAAGTGCCATCATTACCCCGTGTTCCTGTGCGTAGTCGCCGATCTTCTTGGTCTCCAGGATACCGCCGGAGGTTGCGAGGTCTGGATGAATAACGCCGACCGCCCGGGAATCTAGTAGGGGTTTGAATCCTTCCTTCAGGTAGATGTCTTCGCCGGTGCACACCGGCGTAGTGCAAGACTCAGCAAGTCGCTTCCATTGATCCGTGTACTGCCACGGAATCATGTCCTCGTACCAGGCCAGCGAGAACTGATCTAATGCGCGGGCCACCTTGATGCAGCTCTCCAGGCCGATGTGGCCGAAGTGGTCCGAGGCAAGAGGTATCTCGTATCCGATAATGTCCCGGACGGTGGCGACATATTCCTGCATCGCTTCGATACCGCGGTCCGTGATTTGAATGCCGGTCAGGGGGTGTGAGATATCGTTTGTCTCGAGCATTCCGGAGGGGTAGTTCAGCCCACCCTCTACGGCTTCAGCTATCCAGGTTCCGATATCCATCTTCAGGTAGGTGAAACCGCGCTCCATCCGACCTTTGAGGGCCTCTCCCATCGCCTTCGGGTCTCGTAATGCCGGTGTATCGGCATAGCAGCGCACACTGTCTCTGAACTTGCCACCGGCGAACATGTAGGCCGGGACGCCATAGGCCTTACCGGCGAGGTCCATCAACGCCATCTCAACGCCACATACGCCGCCGCCGAGGCGGGCATCTCCACCGAACTGCTTGATCTTCCTGAACAGGCGATCGATCTCCGTTGGGTTTTCGCCCAGAAGCCTGCTTTTCAGCATCAGGGCATACCGTGCACTAGCACCGTCTCGAACCTCTCCAAGTCCCACAAGGCCCTGGTTGGTGTAGATACGGATGATTGGCCATCTCCAGTTGTCCTGCCCAACAACTGCGATGCGCATATCGGTGATCTTCAGATCCGAGGGCCGCGATCCGGTGTTTATCTTGTCGAGGACGGCGTCGGAATCAGATTGGGCGGTCAATAGTCGGGCTCCCGGGGAGTTGTGTGAAGCGCCAGAGATAAAGACGCTCCAAACAATTGTCAGTGGTCGAGTGGGGCCACGCAACGTATAACGCCGAATGATCGGATTTCCATCGTTATACGCAGCACCGTGAGCCCGTCAGGTCACCAACGAGGAGCTATCGAACCGCGGACATCCTCTCCCGCAATTGCGGGAACCTGAGCGCCACGAATCCGACAAGCACAAGGCCGGTGGTCGACATCACGACCACCGCGACATGTGGGCCAAATATACTGGCGATTGAGCCAACTACGACGGCGCCTAGCGGGAATGCAGTAAGGAACATGGTTTGAATTCCAATCAACCGGCCACGTAGCTTGGCCGGGGTTGTTAGGAGGATCACGTTTGACTGCATCACGCTGAACATCGAAGCAGAAACACCCAATGAAAACAGCAGGAATATGGTGAGCGGAAGCCTCGAGGAAAGCCCCAGAGGGATACCGATCAACATCGATGCCGAAACCGCGATGAGCAGGGCCTTGCCTGGGGACGAAATACGCTTGCCGAGCCACCCCACGATCAACATTGATCCGGCAAGTTCTCCGGCTCCCTGGAACGACCAGAGCGCGCCCAGGGTCCCGGCACCACCACCAAGAATGTCCGTCGCAAAGATGGGGATCAGGTGGAGGAATGCGAAAGCAAAGCCTTCTGCTGTCACGATCACGGCAAACACGGCGACGATTATCGGCCTTGAACGAGCCACCAAGAAACCTTCTGCGATCGACTTGACGAGGCCGGGGCGTGACTCCTCGCCGCCTTCTTCGTTCTTAATGTTTCTAGCGGCATTAACCAGCGAGGGAGATACAAAAAACATCGCAACCACGGCGAAGGAGTAGAAGATCGTCGTCCCTACGAACATCAAAGGCGCATCGATGAAAGGCAGCAGGGCGCCGGCGATTATCGGGCCTGCGATCAGGGAGATAGTGAACGCGATGGATTCGAATCCGAGTGCACTTGTCAGGTCCCGTTCAGGAACTAGGTCGGCGTAGAGCGCTCGGAGGGCCGGGATAACGGCGCTTGCGAACAGTCCGCCGATTGCGGTCAACGTGTAGATCACCCACAGGTTAGAACCGATGGTGAAAAGCGCCAGCGCAAGCAGGATGGCTATAAGCACGCGTCCCAAACTGGTGATCCTGATGAACCACACCTGGTTGACGCGGTCTGCCATAGCTCCACCTATAGGGCCCGCGACCACGAACGGTGCGAGCCGTGCGAATACACCAAGTGATACGAGGAACGGGGAGCCTGTGGCCTCAACGATCACCCAGCCCACGACGGTGATCTCGATCCAGCGGGACATGTGTATCAGGAGCATCGCGCCCCAGATCTGTCTGAAAGGAGCTATCTGGAGCGCCCCGGGCAGGGCAATCTTCCCAAACAGCGGGGTCGGGTTGATCGGCTGTGCGACGACCGATGCGGTCGCTGCGATCTGAGTCATCTCTATTTAGTTCTCCGGAAAGGCGCCCGTTTTCACAGGCGAAGACCAGGCAGCCGCCCCATCTATTGCAAAAGGGGGGCTGGTGGGCGTTTTTCGATGTCCCGACGGTAAGTCCACGGCCATACCCGGAACAATGTGTGAAACCATCGATTTCGATTAAAGAATTGTTAATTCGTGGCTCGGTGCTGGCGCTGGCGAAATTGGCCTATGCTGGGGCTCATGATTCAGCGCCTACGTCGGATGTTTGAGCGACGTCCGTCACAGCATGGTCTTGACCCAACGCAGGCGATGGCGCGCTACGAGCGTGGGATGGTGTTGTTCGATAACGGCAAGTGGTCTGACGCCGAACGAGAGTTCACGTTCGCGATCATGTCGTCGATCCCCATCGCCGGGATGTATCACTATCGTGGATCGGCGTTTGCTGAACAGGGGAAGCAGTTGGAGGCGGTTGCGGATTACGACGCGGCAGTCAGGCTGCTCCCTGACTACCCAGATATTTACGTCGATCGTGGAAACTCTTACCACGCTCTTGGCCGCGATGAAAACGCCCTGAAGGACTATTCAGAGGCTATACGGCTCAGGTCTAACTACGCCGAGGCTTACGCGAACCGTGCAGCCGTTCATTCCGCGCTGGGTGACGATGAAGCGTCTCGCCGGGACGCTTATGAAGCGACGGCGCGGGGGATCGACCAGGCCGCGCTTGAGGCGCTGTTGGAAGAGACGGTCAAGGCACGTCGCAAGTAGGGTGGCGCTGTAGGGGCGGATCTTGGTCCGGCCGATCTCTGTATTGCGAGAGGCTCGGGCGCCAGACGCGAGTTGAAGCTTCCTAACTAGCACTTTGCCCGTATGGGTGAAGGCGCAGCAATCCTCCCACTTACACGGCTTGCTTATGCCCCGTGGATGGCCTCGCCCTCTACGGACAGTGCTGCTTCCATTAGCGCCTCTGACAGCGTCGGGTGGGCATGTGTGGTCCAAGCTATCTCGTCCGGCGTGCCTTCCAGTGTCTTTACGACGCCGATTTCCGCCAGGAGTTCGGTCACATCAGGACCGATCATGTGTGCGCCGACGATCTCGCCGGACTCTGCATCCGACACGATCTTGATGAAACCATCGTACTCGTTCAGCGCTATCGCCTTCCCGTTTCCGCGGAAGAGGAACTTGCCGGATTTGACGTTCAGGCCCTGTTCAGTTGCCTGTGCTTCTGTCAGCCCGATGCTCGCCACCTGGGGCTGGCAGTACGTCGCCCGGGGCATGTCTGAATAGATGATGTCCGGAGTTTCCATGCCGTTGATCGTCTCCGCCGCCACGACGCCTTGCTTGAAGGCCACATGCGCTAGCAGGAGTTTTCCGGTCACGTCGCCGACACAGTAGATGTTGGGCACGTTTGTCCGCATCTTGCCGTCGATCGGAATGAAGCCGCGTTCGTCCAACGCCACTCCGGCGGCCTCCAGGCCGATGTCATCCGTGTTCGGAGCTACGCCGATGCCGAGCAGCACCATGTCGCACTCGTATTCGCTCTGTTCTCCGGCTGCTTCGTAGTTGACGACCGTTTTGCCGTCACGACGCTCGGTGCCGGCAACGCGCGCGCCTGTGACGTACTTAATACCCAGCTTTTTGTAGGCGCGTTCGAGTTCGGCCGATACCTCTTCATCCTCATTCGGGACCAGGTGGTCAAGCATCTCGAAGATAGTGACTTCTGCGCCATAAGCTCTGAAGTAATAGGCGAACTCGACCCCGATAGCACCCCCGCCAACGATTCCGATTGCGTTTGGTGTCTCACGCATCTCGAGTGCGTTTCGGCTTGTGATTACTGACTCTCCATCGATCTCAAGACCGGGCAATGATCGCGGGCGTGCTCCAGTTGCGATCACTATGTTGGTGGCGGTCAACTCAGGTCCGCCCTCCACCAGCACGGTGGTAGATGATGTGAACCGACCCGCGCCTCGGAAGAGTTCGATCTTGTTCTTGCGGAACAGGTAACCGATGCCTTGGGTTAGCGTGCTGGACACCTTCCGACTGCGGTCAACGGCCTTGCCCATGTCCGCCTGAAAGTTGTCGAAGGAGAAGCCCCATTCGTCCGCATCCTTGATCTGGTTCAGGAGTTCGGCATTCTTGAGCAGGGATTTGCTGGGTATGCAACCCCAGTTAAGGCAGACGCCGCCCAGCCCGCCTATGCCGGTGCCATCATCTTTTTCGATGACCGCGACCTTGAGGCCAAGTTGCGCGCCGCGGATGGCGGCGTGGTATCCACCGGGCCCTGCGCCGATGACCACGAGATCGAAGCTATTTTCCGCCATTCAGATTGTCTCCTTCGTGGATGTTGGCGTGGATGTCCATCGCCACGGGTCAAAGCCGGAATCCGCCACTGACTGGTTCTGTCGCTGATCGATCTTAGAGTCCCGATGTGGGCGTCGGGGTGCTGTGTAATTAACGGCCGGGACAATTATATGCAGCCCGAAAGGTGCCGCGCAGTGATATCCATGCGCTGAATTTCCCGGATCAAGCCCATGAATTGTGGTCATAGGCTACGGACCACGTTTCGCAGATTTTGTAGGCGGCGGCTCCGGCGCGGCGATTTTTCTTCTCCCGAGACGAGAAGGTGTGGAGCCCGACGAAGGAATAAGGACAAAAGTTGGAGGCAACCCGGCTTCGAATTCCTCAGCGCACGGTCCGGTTGGCCTCAGGGAAGCTTTATTGGCGTACCTGAGGAACTGCGATGTTATGCGGAGAACACATTTCGGGCTTTCCTCCGCGGTACGATATAAGTGCCTGAATCATGGCCGTGGGGAAGTGGCGAAATGGCAGACGCGCATGCCTTAGGAGCATGTGTCTTAATCGACGTGCGGGTTCGAATCCCGCCTTCCCCACCAACTCATCAATCGTAGAATCGGCCTCGGGGGCAATTCAGCTCCCGGGACCGATTCGCGTTTGACAGCAACTCGGAATCAGATTCGGGCTCTGTGCACCTAACCGGCCCAGGCCCATCTCATTCGGAAGCTAGGCCCATTCCCACAGGTCCCAGGTACCTGTGCCGTCGGCATCAGTTACCCAATCGAACATGATGGTCTT